>DATEOX010000755.1:0-21774 GCA_035273585.1 Thermoanaerobaculia bacterium | reverse complement strand
GGAGAGGGTGGCGCGAAGCGCCGGGTGAGGGGCGGTCGCCGGATGCGGCCCCTCATCCGCCCTCCGGGCACCTTCTCCCCGCGGCGCGGGGAGAAGGGTCTTCGGTGGTGGACACGCTCTACCTCGGCGGCGGCACGCCGTCGCGCCTGGCGCTCTCGAATCTGCGCAGGGTTTTCGACCGCGTCCGCTCGCGCTTCACCATCGCCGACGACGCCGAGGTGACCATTGAGGCCAACCCCGAGGACATCGATGATCAGGCGCTCGATGCCTGGCGCGATTTGGGCGTGAACCGCGTCTCCATCGGCGTGCAGTCCTTCCATGACGCGGAGTTGCTGCCGCTCGGCCGGGTGCACGGCGCGCAGCGCGCCCGCGAGGCGGTGGCGCTCGCGGTGAGCAAGGGGACGCGCGTCAGCCTCGATCTCATCCTCGGGCTGCCGAAGCAGACGGTGGCGTCGTTCCGCGCGAGCTTGCGGGAGGCGATCGGCCTCGGGGTGGGCCACATCAGCCTCTACATGCTCGACCTCGAGGAGGGGACGCCGCTCGCCGTACAGGTCGAGCGCGGCCGCACCGCGCTTCCCGAGGAGGATGACGTCGCGGAGCTCTACCTCGAGGCGGTTCGTACCATGACGAACGCAGGTTTGTACCAGTACGAAATCAGCAACTTCGCCAGGCCGGGGGAGGAGTCGCGCCACAACCTCCGCTACTGGCGCCGCGAGCCGTACCACGGCCTCGGCCTCGGGGCGCACTCCTTCATCGACGAGCAGCGCTTCGCCAACACCCGCGACATCCGCCGCTACATCGCCGACCCGGTGCACGCCCGCGACTTCGAGGAGCAACTCGGCGAGACGGAGCAGCGGCGGGAGACGCTTTTTCTGCGACTACGACAGGCGGCGGGCATCGACTATGCTGATCTGGTCCGGCTCGCCGGACAGGAGGGCATCGCATGGATCGAGCGGGGACTGCACGACGGCTGGCTGCGGCGGGAGGGGGAGCGCGTCGCCTTCACTCCATCCGGCTTCTTGTTGAGCAACGAGCACATCTCGTCGCTCTTCTGATTCTGGCCACCTTGCCGCTCGCCGCGCAGCAGCCGGACATCAGCTTCGATCCGAGCATCACCCAGGCGCAGTTCCAGAAGTTCTCGCACCTGCTCGGGCAGGGCATCTACCCGACGCCCGTCGCGCCCGCGGGCGCCAGCGGACTGCTGCGCTTCGAGGTCGGCGCGGGGGCGACACTGGTCGACGTCGACGAGACCGCCGACTACTGGCAGCGCGCCACCGGCACGGACTTCACGACCAGCGGCTACCTCGCCGTGCCGCGCATCATCGTGACCAAGGGCCTGAGCAAGGCCAGCATCTCCGGCACCTACGCCAAGATCCAGGACTCGGATGTGAAGCTGTACGGCGGCACGCTGGACGTCCCGATCATCGACGGCGGCTTCGTCACGCCCACCCTCGCCCTGCGCGGCGGATACGGCCGGATCACCGGCGTGAGCAACTACGACCTCAAGACCTACGGCCTGGAGCTCTTCCTCGGCAAAGGCTTCGGCCCCGTGACCCCGTACGGCGCCGTCGGCCGCCAGCGCGTGGACTCCCGCGGCACGATCACCGGCAGCTCAATCGTGCTCACCGACAAGTCGGACATCAACCGCTACACCGTCGGCGTCCGCGTGAACCTCTTCCTGCCCAAGATCACCGTGGAGGCCACGCAGGCGGAGGAGCGGAGTTATGCGGCGAAGGTGAGCTTTGGGTTTTGAGGCAGTTGCTGGTTGCTGGTTGTTAGTACGATGCGCCTTGCCGATATGCGAGGCTTCCCCGACCAACACCGTCCGGGTTGAGCAGTAGCCGTTACGGCGCCGCGCGCCGTGAATCCGAAGGGCACATCGTACTAACAACCAACAACTAACAACTGGGCGGCCGGAGGGCTACTTGGCCGCCTCGATCGCCTTCTTGATCGCCTCATACGTAAACGACCCATCGGGGCCAAATCCCATCACTTGGCCGTTCACGATGTAGGTCGGCGTGGAGTTGATGCCGTTGTCGAAGGCGCGGCTGACCTGGTCGAGGACGGCGGCGCGCTCGCTGGGGAGGTTGTAGATCGTGGCCACCTTCTTCCAGTCGATGTCGTGGTCCTCGACCCAGTTCTGCAGGAACTTGTCGAAGGACGGCATCTTGCCGATCTCCTCCTGATTGGCGAACACGTAATCGACGTACGTCCAGTACTTGTCCGGCGCGACCTTCTGGATGGCTCGGCCGCCGAGGGTGGCGGCGACGGCCCACTCGTGGTGCTCGAAGAGGGGGAGGTCGATGCGGGTGTAGTTGATCTTCGACAGGTTCTTGGCGATCAGCGGCTCGATCTTCTTGTGGGCGCGGGAACAGGTCGGGCACTGGAAGTCCGACAGCTCGACGATCTGCACCTTGCCGGTCTTGTTGCCGCGGCGGACGCCGCCCACCACGCCGAGGCCTTCCAGGAGCGTCTTGCCCGGATCGACGCGCAGGTTGCCGCGCGAGCCGACCATCACGAAACGCTCCGAGGCGTCGAGGAACGCGTGGTAGACGAATGGCCCGTAGTTCGTGTTCTTGCTGATCGTCACCGCCTTCATGCCGTCCGGCAGCGGGAAGGGGGAGACCGTGGCCTGCATCGGCGTCTTCATCATCTCCGTCGTCTGCTCCGCGATCCGGACGTTCGCCGGCCGCGGGTCGTTGGGGAGGGGGAAGATCGTCCCGATGAGCACCTGCTGGGTGGTCGGCGAGTAGAGGACGTACTTGCGCGAGTTGCAGTTCTCATCCGAGGAGCGGAGGTTCGCCTCGTAGACGAGGAAGTTCGCCGGACCGGTCTGATTGATCGGGTCGAGGGTCAGCACCGGCGCCGGGCAGCGGGTCATCGCTTTCGTGACGTACGAGCGGAGCGCCACGTTGTCGACCGACGGGCGGCGCTGGGCGGAGAGGGGGAGGGCGAGGATGAGTGCAGCGGCCAGGAGGAGTCGCTTCATGTCACTGCGCATTAACCGTGCGGTATCCCTTTTCAATCCATGCCTTGATGCCGCCGTCGATGGCCACCACGTTGCGGAAGCCGGCCACGCTGAGGAGCTTCGCCGCCAGCGGCCCGTCCGTCTCGTTCTCGCCGTACACGAGGACCGTATTGCTTTGATAGGGCAGCAGCTCGGGGAGCTGTCGCTCGATGGTCTCGAACGGCGCGTTGATGGCGCCCGCGATGTGCCCCTCCGGCCCGCGGTAGGCCGCCGCGGAGCGGATGTCGAGGACCACGACCTGGTTCGTGTCGATGATCATCTCGTTCGCCACCGTCGGGGCGATCTCCGCATACCCCCCCTCGGCGCGGTAGATGCCGATGGTCCTGCAGCCGACGAACAGGAGAAGCGCCAGAACGGCCAGTCTCTTCATGCAATCACCTCGGAATGATGAAGGATGAATGATGAATGATGAACAGGCATGCGGCGCTCGTCCGTTCATCATTCATCCTTCATCCTTCATCATTCATCCCTACAAAATCTCCAGCTCGAACTCCGCCCGCACTTCCCCCACCACCTTCCCCACCACGTTGCGCAGGGGCCATTCACGATAGCGTTGCAGCGCGGGCGGCGTCGCCACGTCGAGTCCGAGGAGCTCGAGGGTGCGGAGCACGACCGGGTTGCGCCCGCGGGTCATCGAGCCGTCGGCGATTTTCAAAGCGACCCCGACCGGGGCATCATCGGCGAGCCGCAGGCGGCCGGTCAACTCCGCCGCGAGCGCTGGCGCGATGGCCATGGCGTAGAAGCCCTCCGCCCCCTCCTTCGCCAGCAGCTCGCCGCCGAAGGCCTGCATCAGCGGCGTGGTCATGCTCCACGAGCCGGCGACGTATTGCGGATGCGTCGTCATCGCCTCTGTTACGCGGCTCACGCTCTCCGCGTACCGTTCCTCCGGCGCCAGGAGCCGCGCGTAGGCGTACGCGGCGCGGTAGAGAGACATGGTGAAGGCCGGCACGCCGCAGCCGTCGACGGCGACGGCGATCTCCTCCGGCTCGATGCCGGCGAAGTCGGCCAGCGTGGAGCGCATCACTTCCTGCAGCGGATGCTCGGCGTCGATGTAGTGCGCCGAGGCGACGTCCATCACCTGCGTGGCCAGGAGCATCCCGGCGTGCTTGCCGGAGCAGTTGTTGTGCAGCGGCGAGGGAGGCTCGCCCGACGCGCGCAGCTCCGCGGCCGCCTTCTCGTCGTACGGCAGATGAGCACCGCAGAGGAGGTCGGATTCGTCGAACTCGCCCTTGCGCAGGAGCGCCGCGGCGGTGGAGACGTGGATGGCTTCGCCGCCGTGCGAGGCACAGGTGAGGGCGATTTCTTCCGGCGTCAGGTCGAACTCCTCGACGCCGCCGTATTCGAGGAGGGGGAGAGCCTGGAACGGCTTGGCCGCGGAGCGAAGGCAGGTGCGGAAGCCGGGATCACCAACGAAGGCGAGCAGCCGGCCGCGCGCATCGACGACGGCAATCGAGCCGCTGTGAAACGATTCGAGAATTCCGCCGCGGTAGACGTTGGCCAGCGGCTTCACGCACGCGCGGCACTGCTGCTGCCGCTCTCCGCCGCGATGGCCTCGTCCTCGGAGTTGTAGATCTTGAATACCGCGTCGAGCTTGGCCAGCTTGAGCAGCTTCTGGATCCGCTCGGAGGGGTTGACCAGGATGAGCTTGCGTCCCTGCGTGGTGAACTTGCCCAGGTAGCCGACCAGCTCACCGATGCCGGTCGAGTCGATGTAGTCGATCTTGGTGAAGTCGATGATCACGCTCGTGCTCTCGTTCTTCAGCACGTTCTCCAGCGCGGAGGAGAAGAACTCGGCGCTCTCGCCGAGCTTGATGAGGCCCTCGACATACAGAATCGTGAAGTTCTCCAGATGTTTCTTCTCGACGATCACTCGCGCCTCCGTGGCCGGGAATCATAAGCGATCAAGCAAACTGGTTGCCATGGCCGCGCCCGGTCATCCGCAGCCGAGGTACCACAGGCAGGCGATGGATGAAGAGCTGAAGAAGCTGATCGAGGGCTCGGCAGCGGAAACGCGGCGGCACTTCGAGGCCGTTGCGGAACGGCTGGAGTCGAAGGTGGACGAGAGCGTCGCGGAAACGCGGCGGCACTTCGAGATCGTTGCGGAACGGCTGGAGTCGAAGATCGCGACGGTGGCCGAGGCGGTCACCGCCCTTCACGAACAGATCATTCGATTCAAAGCGACGATCAAAGAAGAGCTCGCGGACATCCGATCGAAGATCAAGTTTTCGCACGGGGAGCTCACGTCCCACCCGACACTCTGACCGCCAACACCCCGTTCATCCCCCCAAACCCGAACGAATTCGAGAGGAACGCCCCCACCCGCCCTTGGCGCGCCTCGTTCGGCACGTAATCGAGATCGCGCTCCGGGTCGCGCTCGGCGAGATTGATGGCCGCGGTCTCGGTGGCGTCGTTGGCGCGGGTGGCCGTGCCGTGGGCATTGATGTAGCCGATGTCCTTCGCCTCCAGGCTCGTGTCGCGCACCGCCTGGCGGATGGCCCGCGCCGCGCCGTCGGCCGAGGGGTCGGTCACGTGGCCGACGGCGCTCGTGGCGCCGAAGCCGGCCAGCTCGCCGAGGACCTTCGCGCCGCGCTTCATCGCGCGGTCCATCCTCAACGATCACTCGCGCCTCCGTGGCCGGAATCAGTAAGCGATCAAGCAAACTGGTTGCCATGGCCGCGCCCGGTCATCCGCAGCCGAGGTACCATAGGCAGGCGATGGATGAAGAGCTGAAGAAGCTGATCGAGGGCTCGGCAGCGGAAACGCGGCGGCACTTCGAGATCGTTGCGGAACGGCTGGAGTCGAAGATCGAGATCGTGGCGGAGGGGGTCACCGCCCTTCACGAACAGATCATTCGATTCAAAGCGACGATCAAAGAAGAGCTCGCGGACATCCGATCGAAGATCAAGTTTTCGCACGGGGAGCTCACGCCCCACCCGACACTCTGACCGCCAACACCCCGTTCATCCCCCCGAACCCGAACGAGTTGGAGAGGAACGCCCCCACCCGCCCTTCGCGCGCCTCGTTCGGCACGTAATCGAGATCGCACTCCGGGTCGCGCTCGGCGAGATTGATGGTCGGCGGGATGACGCCCGCGTTGAGGGCGACCAGCGACGTGGCCACCTCGATCGCGCCGCTGGCGCCCATCGCGTGGCCGTGCATCGACTTGGTGGAGCTGACCGGGATGCGGTAGGCATCGTCGCCGAAGGCCATCTTGATGGCCGCCGTCTCGGTGACGTCGTTGGCCCGCGTGGCCGTGCCGTGGGCGTTGATGTAGCCGATGTCCCTCGCCTCGAGACCGGCGTCGCGGACGGCCTGGCGCATGGCCCGCGCGGCGCCGTCGGCGGAGGGGTCGGTGACGTGGCCGGCGTCGCTCGTGGCGCCGAAGCCGGCGATCTCGCCGAGGATCTTCGCTCCGCGCTTCACGGCGTGCTCCATCGATTCGAGGAACAGCACGGCGGCCCCCTCGGCGAGCACGAGGCCTTTGCGGTCGGCGCTGAAGGGGCGGCAGGCGGCCTCGGGGTGGTCGTTGTCGACGGCCAGCACGCGCATCGACTCCCAGGCCTTGATGATGCCGAAGGTGAGGGGGGCGTCGGCGCCGCCGGCGAAGACGGCGTCCGCGCTGCCGGCGCGGATGGCCTGCACGGCCAGGCCGAGGGCGTGGGCGCTGGAGGCGCAGGCGGAGACGATACCGTACGCGAGCCCCTTGGCCTGATGGCGCGTGGCCACGGCGCTCGTGGCCGCGTTGTACATCGACCAGGCGATCATCGTCGGCGGCAGCCGGTTCTGACCTTCCTTGTAGACGCGCTTGAAGCCGGCGTCGAGCGTCTCGCAGCCGCCCAGGCCGGTGCCGATCAGCGCCCCGACGCGCTCCGGATCGAAGCCGCCCTGCGCGTACCCCGCCTCCTCCGCCGCCTCGTCCGCGGCGATCAGGGCGAAGCGGGTGAAGCGGTCGGCCTTCTCGTGCAACCCCTGGTGCGCCTCGCGCGGCACCTCCCCGGCGATGCGGCAGTTCAGCCCCACGGTGTCGATCGATGTGATGCGTTTGATGCCGGACGCGCCACGCGTCAGCGCATCGAGAGCGGGTTGCTTGCCGCGGCCGAAGGGGGAGATGAGGCCGATGCCGGTGATGGCGACGCGGATGGTCACGATGTCGCCGGGAGCAGCGATTCGACGGCGTCGATCATGTCGCCGAAGGTCTTGATGGCCCGCGCCTTGTCGTCCGGGATGCTGATGCCGAACTGCTCTTCGATGGCGAAGAGGATGGTGAGCGCGTCGAGGGAGTCGACGCCGGCGTCGGCCAGCGCGGTCCCGGGGGTGAGCTTGTCGTCGGGGATCTGCTTCTCGCTCCGAACGATCTCGATCAGCTTCCGCTCGATCTCGGCGCGTTCCATCGGACCGGTATGATACCAGCCGTGTTCCGCCGCTGGCTCTTCGTCTACATCGGGTGGATTGCGATCTGCGCCCTGCTCTTCGCCGCCCTCCGCCACGCCGACGACCCGTCGCGACGCGCCGGCCGCATACAGAGCAACGACGCCGGCCGCCTCGCCCTCCAGCACCTCGGCCCCCGCTACCGCGGCTACGAAGCCGTGCACGTGGCCGGCGAGGGTGGGCGGTGGGTGGTGCTTTGCGATGCGGTGCCGCATACGGGGCTCTCTCGCGCGGTCGTCGTGGAGTTGCGTGCTTCGGATGGTCAGGTGGTACGCGCCCGCCCGCCCGTCCGGAATTGAGGATTGAGAATTGAGGATTGAGGAATGAGGATTGACTTTCCGTCCTCAATTCTCAATCCTCAATCCTCAATCCATGCCCCCGAAATTAACTCCCATGCTCGAGCAGTACTTCGAGATCAAGCGCCAGGTCCCGGACGCCATCCTCTTCTACCGCCTCGGCGACTTTTACGAGATGTTCTATGAGGACGCGGAGCGCGCGGCGCCGCTGCTCGATCTCGTCCTCACCGCGCGGGGCCGGGGGCAGGAGCATGAGGCGCCGATGTGCGGCGTGCCCTATCACTCCGCGGACGGCTACATCGCGAAGCTCATCCGCCACGGGCTGCGCGTCGCAATCTGCGACCAGGTCGAGGATGCCGCCGCGGCGAAGGGCCTCGTGCGGCGCGAGATCGTGCGCGTCGTCACTCCCGGCACGGCCACCGAGAGCTCCATCGTCGAGCGCGATACCTGCTATCTGCTGTCCGTGATCCCCGCCGCGGAGCTCATCGGCGCGGCCTATCTCGACGTCTCGACGGGCGACTTTTTCGTCACCACCTACGCGGCGCTGACCGATGCGCGCCTCTCCGACGACGTGGCCCGCTTCGCGCCGCGCGAGGTCATCTTCCCCCGAGACGGCGCCGCCGGCCTCGACGCCCTCGGCCTGACGGCCACGCCCGTGGAGCCGTCGCTCTTCGACGGGTCGCACGACTATCTCAGCCGCCACTTCGGCACGCAATCGCTGCGCGGCTTCGGCCTGGAGGGCGACGACCCGCGCATCGCCGCCGCCGGCGCCGCGCTGCGCTACGCGAGCGCCAGCCACCGGAAGTCGCTCGATCACGTGCAGGCGCTGCGTGTCGACAATGAGGCCGATTTCCTCCAGCTCGACGCGGCCACGCTGGCCAACCTGGAGGTGCTCGACTCGCGCGACGCCGGCCGCCCGCGCGCCTCGCTCTGGAGCGTGGTCAACGCCACCCGCTCGGCCATGGGCACCCGCACGCTGCGCCGCTGGCTCACCCGTCCGCTGAAAGTGCGCGAGGCGATCTTCGAGCGCCACGACGCCGTCGACGAGCTGACCCGCTCGCGCGCCATCCTCGAGCCGATGGGCCAGCGCCTGGCCAAGATCGCCGACCTGGAGCGCCTCGTCTCCCGCGTCACGCTCCGCAGCGCATCGCCGCGCGAGTGCCTCACGCTGTCCGACTCGCTGCTCGCCGTCGACGAGCTGCGCCAGGCGATGAGCCCCCTGCAGGGCCCGCTCCTGCGCCGCCTGCGCGAGGCGCTCGACCCGGTGGCCGACGTCGTGGCCCGCATCACCGAGACCGTCGATCCGAACCCGCCGATGAATCTGCGCGACGGCGGCACGATCCGCAGCGGGATCGACGCCGAGCTCGACGCGCTGCGCACGATCGCCCGCGACTCGAAGTCGATCCTGATGGAGATCGAGGCGCGGGAGAAGGAGCGCACCGGCATCGGGTCGCTGAAGATCCGATTCAACTCCGTCTTCGGCTACTATATCGAGGTCTCCAAATCGAACCTGGCCAAGGTGCCGGCCGACTACATCCGCAAGCAGACGCTGGTCAACGCCGAGCGCTTCATCACGCCCGACCTCAAGGAGCTGGAAGAGAAGATCGTCGGCGCGGAGGAGAAGGCCATCGCCATCGAGCTGCGCCTCTACGACGCGCTGCTGGAGGCGGTGGCCCAGCGCGGCGGCGCCGTACTGGCAACGGCGCGGGCGGTGGGGGAGGTGGACGCCCTCTCGTCGCTGGCCACCATCGCCATCCGCCACCGCTACGTGCGGGCCACGATCTCGGACGAGGCGGAGATCTGCGTCGAGGATGGGCGCCATCCGGTCATCGAGCAGCTCGCCGCCGAGCGCTTCATCCCCAACGCCACGGACATCAGCCGCGACCGCAACGGCATCCAGGTGATCACCGGCCCGAACATGGGCGGAAAGTCAACTTATCTACGCCAGGTAGCGCTGATCGTGCTCCTCAACCAGGTCGGCTCGTTCGTCCCCGCGACGAAGGCGCGCCTCGGGATCTTCGACCGGATCTTCACGCGGGTCGGGGCCTCCGATCAGCTCGCGCGGGGCGAGTCGACGTTCATGGTCGAGATGCACGAGACGGCGAACATCCTGAACAACGCCACCGACCGCTCGCTCATCATCCTCGACGAGGTGGGCCGCGGCACGGCCACGTTCGACGGCCTCTCCCTCGCCTGGGCCATCATCGAGTACCTGCACGACAACCCCTCGCGCGGCGGCATCACCCTCTTCGCCACCCACTATCACGAGGTGACGGACCTGGCCCGCACGAGGCCGCGCGTGGCGAACGCGAACGTGGCGGTGAAGGAGTGGAACGACCAGATCATCTTCCTGCGCAAGGTGGTGCCCGGTGCGGCCGACAAGAGCTACGGCATCCAGGTGGCGAAGCTGGCCGGCATCCCCCGCTCGATCACCGACCGGGCCCGGGAGATCCTCGACACGCTGGAGCGGAAGGAGCGAGCCATGGTGGAGGAGACCCGCCCCCACGGCCCGAAGTCCACCCGCCAGCTCGCCCTCTTCGACTCCCGCGAGCAGGACGTCCTCGACGCGCTGCGCTCGATCGACGTGAACACGCTCTCGCCGATCGAGGCGCTGAATCGGCTGAATGACTTGAAATCGCGGTTGGACGAGTAGAAACCTACGAAGGAGCCTGACGTCCGGACGGGCTATGCCAACCAGCGCACCGGCCCGTGGCCGGAAAACTGCTAGGCTTCAGGCCGCATGGAATCCGACATCCTCGGCATCGGGATCACGGGCAAGACGCTCACCGATCTCGAGCGCCGCATCCTCCGCGACGACACGCCATACGCGGTCGTCCTTTTCGGGCGGAACATCGCCTCCGCCGACCAGCTCCGCGACCTCGTGGCCGAGGTCAAGGATCTCGCGCCGAAGCGGCCGCCGCTCATCATGATCGATGAAGAAGGGGGGCGCGTCGACCGGCTGCGGCACCTCATCCCAGGGCTTCCGAGCGCGGAGGCGTTCGGGGAGGGGGAGAAGCCGGCGGAGATGTCGGAGTGGTTCGGGCGGATCATCGGCCGCGCGTTGCGCTTCTTCGACATCGAGATCGATCTCGCCCCGGTGGTGGACATCCCCGGCGGCGCGTCTCCGAAAGGTCTCGAGCGGCGGACGTTCGGGCGCGACCCGGAGACGGTGATCGAGCTGGCCGGCGCGTTCATGCGCGGGCTGCACGGCGCCGGCGTCGCGTCGTGCCTGAAGCATTACCCCGGCATCGGCGTCGGCTCGGCCGATCCGCACTACGGCGCGACGGTGATCGACATCCCGCTGGAGCAGCTCCTCGCGCACGACCTCGTCCCATTCCAGCGCCTCGGCGACGCGGCGGGCGGCATCATGATCGGCCACGGGACGTATCCGCAGGTCGACGAGCCCGACCTCCCCGCGACGCTCAGCCGCCGCCTGACGCATGACCTGCTGCGCGACACGCTCGGCTTCCGCGGCGCGGCCATCAGCGACGACATGGAGATGCACGCCGTCTCCGACCTCGGGTCGTACGAGGACATCGGCGAGCGGGCCCTCATGGCCGGCAACGACGTCATCCTCTATTGCAGCCACATCGAGCGCATCCCGGACGTGCAGCGCTTCATCACCCGCCGCTGCGAGGAGGACGCCGCGTTCCGGGCCCGCTTCCAGGAGGCCGCGACGCGCGCCGAGGAGTACCGGGCGCATTGCGACCGGCTGCGGGCGGCGGCGGGGGAGCCGGCCGAGTCGTTCGACGAGCTGATCGAGGAGACGATCCGCTTCTGCGAGGAGTTCGAGCGGACCCGCCCTCCGCGCGAGATCTACGTGCCCGACTCGGAGCGCCGCAAGAACCCGCGGAGCCCCGGGAAGGGGAAGACGGGCCGCGAGGAGTGGACATGAAAATGTAGGGCCGGGCTTACATTTTCAAATGCCTGGCGAGAAACGCGTACACCTCCTGCCGCGACTCCTTGGCCAGCTTCGTATCGATGCGATTGAAGCGGTGCCCGCCCGGCGCGTTCTGGTAGATCCGGTACTCGAACTTCTTGCCGTTCGCCTTCAGCGCGTCGATCAGGTGCTCGACCTCCATGACGTTCACATCCTCGTCGTTCGTATTCGTGTGGATGAGCAGCGGCGTGGCCAGCTTCTCCGCGTGAAAGTACGGTGAGCGGCGGCGGTACTCCATCGGGTCGTCGACCGCCTCCTTGCCGATGAAGCCCTTGAAGATGTTGCGGTAGCCCTGCGACTTGTAGCCCATCCGCTGCACCAGGTCGCTCACCGGCACGCCGGCGTAGGCCACCTGGTAGGCATCGGGCCAGCGGAAGATGTTCATCAGCGCCTGGTAGCCGCCGTGGCTCCAGCCGATGATGCCGACCCGCTTCGCGTCGATGCTGGCCAGGTTCTCCACGGCCCAGTCGCGCGCCGCCTTGACGTCGTCCACCTCCGCGCCGCCGTAGTCGATCTGCTCGTAAAAGTCCTCGCCGTAGCCGGTGCTGCCGCGGTACTCCGGGGCGATGATCACGTAGCCCTGGTCGATCAGCTCCCGCACGATGTGCGCGTAGCCGGAGTCAAAGTCGCCATGCACGCCGCCGTGCACGAAGACGAGCAGCGGCGCCTTGCCGCGTAGCGTCTTGGGGGCGAAGACGTACGCCGGGATGATCATCGGATTGCCGGCGCCCTGGTCGGTCGGGTTCGTGTCCTTCGCCGGCTTACTCGTGAATTCGACCTTGTCGACGCTGGCCACGTCGCCGACTTTCATCTGCCAGAGCACGTCGTCGATCTGCTTGGCCGTGACTTCGAATTCGCGGTCGTAGCGCGGGATCTGCTGCTGCTGTTGGGCGAGGAGGGGCGCGGTGAGGAGGAGTGTGAGAAGGATGATGCGGCGCATGGCCGCCGATTCTACGCGTGTCATTCTGAGCCGCGGAGACGGCGAAGAATCCGTGCCTTCAGGTGCGGCGCGAGATCGGTACGGATCCTTCCCTTCGCTCAGGATGACACTGTGTTACATCGCCCGTCTCTTCACCTGGCGGAAAAAGTCGAGCCGCGCGTGCCGGAAAAAGATGTAGTTGCCGGGCGCGTCCGAGATCGGGCCGTTGATGCCGAACACGGCGATGACGAACGTCTGCCCGGGCCGCGCGTCCTGGGTCAGCACGACCGTGTTCGGCGCGTTGAAGCCCTTCACCACCGTCCCGCCGCTCTGGCCGAAGTCGCGCGGCAGGTTCCCGTTCACCCACACCTCGGCGTAGTCATCGACGATCGCGTCGAAGGTGACCAGCGAGCCGCTCACGTCGAAGTCGCCCACCCGCTCCGGCAGCGTGACCCGGATGCGATACCAGTTGAAGCAGACCTTCCCCCCCGCCCGCGGCTCGGCCAGCGACGGCGGATCGAGGATCTGCCACGAGGCGTCGTCGAAGTCGGCCGCCCCCGCGTGCGGCGTGAAGTCCCAGGTCCGCCCCGGCGCGCCGGAGGAGGAGGGGAAGTCGACCTCGATGATGCGCGTGTCGCTGTAGCGCCAGGTCCCCTGCGCGGCGGCGACGCCTTCCCGCGTCATGAGGTCGATGGAGGCCGTCTGGGCGCCGACCGTGGCGGCGAAGAGGAGGCAGGCGAGGGCGGTTCGCATGCACAGGACGGTGTGCGATCCC
Source organism: Thermoanaerobaculia bacterium (assembly GCA_035273585.1). GTDB lineage: Bacteria > Acidobacteriota > Thermoanaerobaculia > Gp7-AA8 > Gp7-AA8 > JAFAVZ01. Next base: position 8,389 of record DATEOX010000755.1, on the reverse strand, counting down.
CATGCCGGTGCTACACTTCCGTGACACGGAAATCGAAAGGGTCCCCCATCGATGCGCAAGACGCTTCAGACGCTCGCGTTGCTCCTCGCCGCCGTCCCCGCGCTGGCCATCGATCCCGGACAGGCCGAGGGGACGCTGACCATCAACTCCTCGACCGTGAACCTCGCGTATTGCTACGCGGTGGGCAACCAGCCCAACGCCCTCAGCGGCCGCCAGGACGACATCAAGATCGTCCTCATCGACAAGCCGCTGGCCGCCGACGCCGACTTTTCCCAGATCGAGTACGCCTTCCCGCCCGAGAGCCGCGGCGTGGTGCTCCTCGTCAGCAGCAACCGCCAGCCGGTACGCGTCTTCATCGAGCACGGCACCGGCATCTTCGAGTCGTCCGACTTCAAGGGGGGCAACTTCAAGGTGCGCCTGCGCAGCACTCGGGAGGGCGACCTCGACGGCCGCATCGAGTCGAAGCCGATCACGGCGTCGACGTTGTATCTGAAGTTCGATGCGAACTTTCGGGCGGTGGTGAGGTAGTTGTTGGTTGTTGGTTATTGGTTGTTAGCGCCTTCGCGTGTCCGGATGTGCGCTGCCGTGGCTCCGTTGTTGGTCCGCGACGCGTCCGCGCACGCGACGGCGCATCGGACCAACGACTGACAACCAACGACTAATGCAAAAACATCGGCATCCCTAGCACATCCGCCACCTTCGGGCGATAGTTCTCCGCGTCGTAGAATCGCTCGATGTCGACGCGCTTCTTGGCCACCCCGCCCACCTCGATCGGGACCGCGGCGTAACGGCCGTCCACCACCGCCAACATCTTCCCCGTTTCTCCGCGGCGTAGCAGGTCGGCGGCGAGGCTGCCGAAGTTGTTCGCCACGAGCTGGTCGAGCGAGTCGGGGACGCCGGAGCGCATCAGATAGGCCAGCCGCTGGTAGATGACCTTGTCCTTCGTCCGCATCTCCAGGTAGTCGCTCAGCACCCCCCCGATGCCCCCCAGCTTGCGGTTGCCCACCGCGTCCGGATCTCCCGTGGCGATCGTCTCCCCGCCCACGATGGTCGCGCCCTCGGAGATGGCCACGACGGCGTAGTTGCTCGGGTTCTCCGCCTTGTCCGCGGCGAGCATCCGGTAGAGCTTCTCCGGCTCGAACGGCACCTCGGCCAGCAGAGCCCGATCGGCGCCGGCCAGGTACGAGGCGAGGAGGCAGGTCTCCCCCGAGTAGCGGCCGAACAGCTCCACCACGAGGAAGCGCTCGTGCGAGCCCGCTCCCGTGCGTAGATCGTTGATGAACATCACCGAGCGGGTGACGGCGGTGGAGAAGCCGAGGCAGTAGTCGGTGCCGTAGACGTCGTTGTCCATCGTCTTGGGGATGGCGATGAGGGGGATGCCTTCCTGGTGCAGGCGGCGGGCGAAGGTCAGCGTCCCGTCGCCGCCGAGGGCCACGATGCAGTCGAGCTGGAGGAAGTCGATCGTGCGGAGGGCGGCGGCGGTGAGGTCATGGCGGCCGCGCTCGTCCGGCGGTCCCATCTGCGCGCGGAGGTGCGCCGGCACGATCTCCGGCTTGACGACGGCGGGATTGACACGCGAGGTGTGCAGGGTCGTCCCGCCGCTCCGGTCGATCGTCCGGGTGTTGAAGCGGTTGAGGGGGATGATCCAGGCCGAGTTGTCCGCCCCCGGCTCCGGGACGATGTTCAGCAACGACTGCCATCCCCGCCGCAGCCCGATGACTTCATTGCCTTCGTCGATGCGCCAGACGAACGACTTGAGCGCCGCGTTCACGCCCGGGACGTCCCCGCCCCCGGTCAGGATGCCGATGCGCTTCCGCATGACGGCGAACGTATCACAGGGGAGAACCGTTGTCGGTTGCAGTGGAGAACCGTTGTCAGTTGTCAGTAGCCCGACAACCGACAACCGATAACCGACAACGGTTCTGGAATGCATATTTGTTGTCGAGGGCAGCCATGACCACACGCTCCGTTGCCCAGCTCGTCCACGCCACGCCGCAGCTCGAGGGAGAGGGGATGATCGTGACCCGCCCGTTTCCCACCGCCCGCCTCGATCGTCTCGATCCATTCCTGCTGCTCGACCGGATGGGGCCGGTGACGCACGGGCCGGGGGAGGCCAAAGGCGCGCCCGATCATCCGCATCGCGGATTCGAGACCGTCACGTACGTTCTCGACGGCGCGATCGAGCACGGCGACTCGCAGGGCAACCGCGGGCGCATCGGCCCCGGCGACGTGCAGTGGATGACCGCCGGCTCGGGCGTGATCCATTCCGAGATGCCGTCCGCGGAGATCCGCCGCGACGGCGGCCGGCTGCACGGCTTCCAGCTCTGGGTCAACCTCCCGCGCCGGGACAAGATGATGCCGCCGCGCTACCAGGAGCTGCGGGCGGCGAAGATCCCCACCGCGACGAGCGCGGACGGCAAGGCGACGGTCACGGTCATCGCCGGCGAGTCCCTCGGCACACGGGCGACGATCGACACGCGCACGCCCATCATGTACCTCCACGTCCGTCTCGCCCCCGGCGCCCGCTTCGCGCAGACCGTCCCCGAGGCGTACAACGCATTCGCGTTCGTCATCAGCGGCGCGGCCACGTTCGGAGGGGACCGGCTGGCGCGCGAGAACGACACGGTCATCTTCGACCGCGACGGCGACGCGGTGGAGATCGCGACCGAGCTCGGCGCCGAGCTGCTGCTCATCGGCGGCGTGCCATTGAACGAGCCGGTCGCGCGCTACGGCCCGTTCGTGATGAACACCGCCGGCGAGATCCGCCAGGCGATGATCGACTATCAGACGGGACGGTTCGGGGAGATCGCGTCGTAGCGGCGAGCGGAGTGCGGACCTATATTCCTTATGTCCGCCCATGCTTCGTCTTCGCCTGTCGTGTCTCGTCGGCGGGGCGATGTTCTTCGCCCCGCTGGCGTGGGCCATCGACCCGCCTGCCGCGCTCGCGGCGACGATCGATGGGCCGGCGCGGATCGCCCTCACCTGGAGCGCGGTCGCCGGCGCCGATCACTACGAGATCTACCGCGCCTCGTCCTTCGGCGCCTTCAGCCAGATCAACACCTCGGTCAGCAACCAGTACACCGATGACTCCGTGGCGGCGAACGCGGCGTACGTCTACAAGGTGCGCGCCGTCGATGCCGTCGGCGTGGTCTCCGCCGACTGCGCGCCGGCCGTGGCCGCGACCTCATCCTTCAGCGACGATCCTCTGATCCCCCGTCTCACGACGGCGAAGGCCTCTCACGTCGCGGAGTTGCGCCTCGGCGTCGATCGCATCCGCGCGCTTGCCGGCCTCGGCGCGGGCAGTTACGCGGATGCCGTTGCCCGGGGCCAGCCGATCCGCGCCGTCCACATCACCGACCTTCGCGCCGCGCTCGCCCCGGCCCGGACCGCGCTCGGTCTCCCGGTCATTTCCTATGCGAACGCCGTCGCCACCGGCACGCTGATTCGCGCCGTCGATGTGGACGAGCTGCGCGACGCCGTCAGACGCCGCGCGACCTCGCCGCCGGAGATCTTCTGGAACAGCATTGGCGGCCCCTCCGGCGTGCAGGCGCTGGCCACGAGCGGCGCGAGCGTGTTCGCCGGCACGACCGCCTCCGGATTTCATCGCTCCTTGGACAATGGCGGCTCCTGGACGGCCGGCAACACCGGCCTCACGAACCTGAACGTCGCCTCGATCGCGGCCGGGGTGGACGGGACGCTCTTCGCCGGCACGCGCGGCAGCGGTGTCTTCCGCTCCACCGACTCCGGCGCGTCGTGGACCGCCGTCGGCGCGGGCCAGGCGCCGACGAACGTCACGACGCTTCTTGTGACTCCAGCCGGCCTCTTCGCCGCCGACGCAGTCAACTGCACCGGCGTTTTCCTCTCCACCGACAACGGCGTCTCCTGGACGCCGAAGAACAGCGGTCTCGGTCTGTGCGTCACCGCGCTGGCCGTCGCGCCGTCCGGCCGGCTCTTCGCCGGCGGCGCGACCTCCGGCGTTAGCCGCTCCTCGAACAGCGGCACGTCGTGGACGGGCACCGGGCCGGGCATGACCAGCGCGAGCGTCCACGCGCTTGCCGTCGACGGTGCGGGCAATGTCTTCGCCACGACGCACAGCGGCGGCGTCTTCCGCTCTGCCGACGGCGGCGACAGTTGGACCGCGGTCAACAGCGGCCTCACGACGTCCGACGTCTTCGCGCTGCTTTCCGCCGGCGACCTCTACGCCGGCGGCGAGACGAACGGCTCGGTCGCCCGCTCGACCGACGGCGCCTCATGGACCGCCGCCGGCAACGGCCTTCCGCCCACCGCGGCGAAGATCAATGCCTTCGCCGCGACCGGTCGCTTCCGCTTCGTCGCGGTGGACGGCCGCATCTTCCGCTCGCCGTCCGGCTACCGTCTCTACGGCCTCGACTTCAGCCCGTATGAGGACGGTCAGAGCCCGGACGTCCATACGCCGATCCCCGAGGCGCAGCTCATCGAGCGGATGTTGATCGTGCGGCCGTATACGAAATGGATCCGCACCTTCGGGATGGCGGATGGTCTGGAGAAGGCCGGCCGCATCGCACACGGCCTCGGCCTGAAGGCGGCGCTCGGCGCCTGGATCGACGGCAACCTGGTGGAGAACGACCGCCAGATCGACAACCTCATCGCCGCCGGACTGGCTGGCGACGCCGACCTGCTGATCGTCGGCAGCGAGGCGCTCCGCGTCAACTCCGTGTCGGAAAGCCAGTTGATCGCTTACATCAATCGGGTGAAGCAGGCCGTGCCCGGCATCCCGGTTGCGACCGCGGACATCTACGGCAAACTGCTCGAGCATCCGGCGGTCGTGGTCGCCGGCGACGTCGTGCTGGCGAACATCTATCCGTTCTGGGAGAGCATCCCGATCGAGCACGCAATCGAAGTGCTCGACGGCCGCTACCGGCAGGTCGTCACCGCCGCGGGCGGGAAGCCGGTGATCATCTCCGAGACCGGCTGGCCGAGCGGCGGCACCGCCGCGCAGACGACCTCCGTGCCGTCGCCGGAGAATGCGAGCTTCTACTTCCAGAACTTCGTCTCCTGGGCGCGCGCGAACCGCGTCGACTACTTCTACTTCGATGCATTCGATGAGCTCTGGAAGCAGGCCGAGGGGACGGTCGGCATGCATTGGGGCGTGTGGGACAAGGACGGCCTGCTCAAGAGCGGCATGGAGCCCACGCTGGCCGGCGAGACGATGGCCGACAACTGGTCGGGCGGCTCGATCCCAGGCGGCCCCGGCACGCCGCAGATCCTTTTCACCTCGGTGCCGCCGTACGGCAGCTTCGCCGATCTCCACGGGCAGGTGTGGCACGTGGCGCCCGCGGACTATCGCGTCGCGGTGTACATCAAGGTCTCGGGCGGGTGGTGGACGAAGCCGACGTTCACATCGCCATTGACGACGATCTTCACCGACGGCACCTGGATCACGGACATCACCACCGGCGGCTCGGATCAGAACGCCACCGAGATCGCCGCGTTCCTCGTGGAGTCGACCTACGTGCCGCCGCAGATGAGCGGCGGCGCCACGCTGCCGGCCGAGTTGTTCACGAAGCCGAACGTGGAGATCACGCGCTCGCCTTGAGGCTCACGCCCGAATCCGCCGGTACCGCGCGTTGATGAACGCGTACACGCCGTACGCGACGAGACCGAGGCCGACGGCGGTCAGGATCCAGCTTCCCATCGGCAGTTGGGCCAGCTCGCGTAGCGCGCCGGATGTGCCGCGGGCGGCGGAGGGGCTCTGGCGCAGCGCGGCGCGCAAGAGCGATACCCCGATCACGGCGAAGACGATGGCGCGGGCGGCGATGCCGAAGCACGACACGGCGACGAGCACCTCGCGGTTGCGGATCGAGGAGAGCTGCTTGCTCAGTTTGCCGCGCACGGCGCGCGAGAGCTGGTAGAGGCCGTAGCCGATGAGCGCCAGGCCGGCGGCGATCACCAGGAAGCGGCCGAACGGGACGTCCAGCGCGCGGGCGGTCCAGTGTCGGCTCGCCGCGTCGCTGCTCTGGCCGGCGCCGCCTTTGTGCAGGAGGTAGCGCAGGACGACGAGGGCGAAGCCGGCGTAGAACAGGCCGCGGATCACGCTGCCGGTGCGGACGGCGAGCCCCTTCGCATCGGCGCCGTGGCGGTCGGAGTCGGTGATGCCGCTCAGCACGCGCCATACTGCGTATCCGATCAGGCCGAGCGCGGCGACGAACAGCAGCGTGCGGCCGAGGGGCTGATGGGCGATGAAGCGGACGGCGTCCTTCCGGTCGGCGGCCGCGCCGCCGCGATGCAGGCCGGCCATCGCGGTGAGGAAGCCGATCGTGGCGTAGACCAGGCCTTTCGCGGCATACCCGAGGCGGGCGAGCTTCTCGATCATCAGCGCAGCCGCGCGTTCGCCTGCTCCTCCCCCTCGGGGAAGAAGACCACCTTCAGCGCCTCGTGCCGCTCGAAGCGCGACATCCCCTCGTGGAAGTCGCGCAGCGAGTCGAACGTCGCCTGCACGATCCACTCGACGTCGAGGCCGGAGCGGAGCAGCGACAGCATCCGCTGCCACGTCGCGTACATCCGGCGGCCGATGATCCCCTGCAGCGTCACCCCCTTGAAGATGACGTTGCGCGTGTAGTCGTCGATCGTCACTGCGTGGCCTGCGGGGAGGCCGAGGAGGGAGAGTAGGCCGCCCATGCGCACGATCTCCAGCCCGAAGTTGATGGCCGTCGGCGCGCCGGACATCTCCAGCACCACGTCGACGCCGACGCCGTCGGTGATCGCGTCGACGGCGCGCTTCACATCGGCGGCGCTGGTCGTCTTCACGTTGAACGCGTGCAGGTTGGCGAAAGAGCGGTTGGCCGCCCAGCGGCGAGCCGTCTCCAGGGCGTGGTCGCTGACGTCCGTCACGACGACGGTGGCCGCGCCGCTGTGCTCCGCGATCGCGGCGGCCATCGCGCCGATCGGACCGAAGCCGGTGATGGCCACCGACTTGCCGGCCAGGTCGACGATCTGCGTGGCGTGCACGGCATTGCCGAGGGCGTCGAGGAAGGCGCCGACGCGCAGCGGGACGTACGACCCGAGCTTGATCACGTTCGCCGCCGGCACCGTGACGAACTCGGCGAACGCGCCGTCCTCGTGCAGGCCGTAGATCTTCGTCCGGATGCAGATGTGACCGTTGCCGGAGCGGCACTGCGGGCACTCGCCGCAGACGACGTGCATCTCGGCCGAGACGTAGTCGCCGACGTGCAGCTCGCCTTCGTATCCGCGCTGCGCGCGCTCGCCGAGGGCCTCGACGAAACCGCAGAACTCATGGCCGTAGACCCGGGGCGGCGTGACCGAGTCGCGGATCGATGGATCCCATTTGTAGATGTGCTTGTCGGTGCCGCAGATGGCCGCCGCGGCGACGCGGATCAGCACCTCATCGGGACCGGGTTTCGGGACCGGACAGTCGCGGACTTCGGTGCCCTGCGGACCGTCCTGGGGAGCGGACTTGATGACGGCTTGCATCAGCGGGCGCGGAGGTTATCACAGCGCATGCTGCGCCGGATTGCGTCGCAGATGGCGGCGGACGGCGCGGAAAAATGCGTCGAGCAGCGCGTCGACGCCGGCCGGCCGCGGCTGCTCCACGGAGCTGCGCCGCGCGCTGTTCCGCGGCAGCTCGCGGACGAACTGGTGGATGGCCCAGACCAGCGCGTCGGCATCGCGGATGAACAGGTCCTTGTGCAGTCCCTCGGCCACGAGCTCCATGCGCTTGACGCAGGACGCGGCGTCGTAGAGCTTGCGCGCCATCCACGAGGGGCAGACTTCGTCGTTCTCCCCATGGATCAGGAGCAGCGGCACCTCGAGCTTCCGCAGCACGCTCATCGTGTCGAAGAAATTGCCCGCCACGAGGTGGAGCGGGATGCGCGGGAACGTCACGCGGGCCAGATCGGGCAGAGTGGTGAAGGTCGACTGCAGGATCAGCGCATCGAACGGATGCTGACGGATGACCTGCGCCGCGACCGCTCCTCCGAGGGAGTAGCCGTAGAGGATGGATGGGAGGTGCTTCGGACGGATTTTGTCGTGGAAGCGGGCGGCGGTGACGCCGTCCGAGATGATGCCGGCCAGCGACGGGCGGCCGGTGGACTTGCCGAAGCCGCGGTAGTCGAAGAGGAGGACGTTGAAGCCGGAGTCGAGCAGGTGAGGGATCACGTCGGCGTTCGTGGTCAGGTTGCCGGTGTTGCCGTGGCAGAAGATGCTGGAGGCGATGGGCCGCTCGGCGCGGCAATACCATCCGTAGAGCAATTCTCCATCCGGTGTCTCGAACCACTCCTCGGAGACCCGCTCGCGCGGCAGGCCGTAATCGTCCGGGTTCCAGGACAGGAGCGGATCGGCGGTAGGACAGAAGATCTGGTGGTGGCGGAAGACGCGCCGGGCGACGTCGAGA
>DATEOX010000754.1:0-16376 GCA_035273585.1 Thermoanaerobaculia bacterium | reverse complement strand
CACCAGCAACTTCGCCGGCGCCCAGGACGTGCTCTCCTTCACGCCGGTCGGCGCCATCACCGGCATCTACAACAGCGGCACCGGCGTCCTGACCCTGAGCGGCTCGGACACGCTGGCCAACTACCAGACCGCGCTGCGCAGCGTCGCGTACTCCAACACCTCGGACGCCCCGTCGAACGCGGTGCGCGGCATCGACTTCACCGTCACCGACGGCACGAGCAACAGCAACACCATCACCGTGCAGGTCAACGTCTTCCCGGTGAACGACGCGCCGATCATCACGGCGGGCGGCACGCTGAACTACACCGAGAACCAGGCGGCGTCGGTGGCCGACGGCTCGGTGACGGTCAGCGACATCGACAGCCTCCTCGACCATGCCAGCGTGAAGATCACCGGCAACTACGTGAACGGCGAGGATGTGCTCGCGCTGCCGGCTCCGGTCGGCGCCATCACCGGCTCGTTCAATGCGACGACGGGCGAGCTGTTCCTGGACGGCGCCGACACGGCAGCCAACTACCAGACGGCTCTCCGCTCCGTCACCTACGTCAACACCTCCAACAACCCGAGCACCGCGTCGCGGACGATCACCTGGATCGCCAGCGACCTGCTGCTCGACTCCGCGCCGGCCACGAGCACGGTGAACGTCTCCGCCGTCAACGACGCGCCGACCGTCACCCCGAGCACGAACCTCTCCTACACGGAAGGGCAGGGCTCCGTCACCCTCGACGGCGGCGTGACCGTGACCGATCCGGACAGCACGCAGATCACCGGCGCCACGGTCCAGATCACCGGTAACTACGCGACCGGTCAGGACGTCCTGGCCTTCGCCACCATCGGCGCGATCAGCGGCGTCTTCAACCCGGTCACCGGGACGCTGACCCTCACCGGCACCGATACCGTGGCCAACTACCAGGCCGCGCTGCGGACCGTGACCTACACCAACACCTCGAACGCGCCGTCGGCGCTGCTGCGCACCGTAACCTGGAACGCCACGGACACGAGCGCGGGCACCGGCGCTGGCCTGACCAGCACCATCACGGTGACGTCGATCAACACCCCGCCGACGGTCACCGCCGGCAACACCGTGAGCTACACGGAGAACGGGCCGGATACGGCCATCACGCCGGCGCTCACGGTCACGGATCCGGACAGCGCGAACCTGACCGGCGCCACGATCACCATCACCACGAACCTCAACAACACGCAGGACGTGCTGGTCTACACGCCGGCCGGCTCCATCATCGGCAACTACAACGCGCCCACGGGCGTCCTCACCCTCAGCGGTACCGACACCGTCGCGAACTACCAGACGGTGCTCCGCTCCGTCTCCTACAACAACTTCTCGGACAACCCGACCACCGGCAGCCGCACGGTCGTCTACGTCGTGACGGACGGTACGGACAGCAGCACGCCGGTCAGCTCCACGGTCAACATCACGGCCGTGAACGACGTGCCGGTGCTGACCGTGGCCCCGACCGCGACGTACACCGAGGATGCGGCGCCGGTGACGCTCGACGGGGCGATGACCGTGACGGACCCGGACAACACGCAGCTCACCGGGGCCACGGTCTCGATCACCACCAACTTCAACGCGGCGCAGGACACGCTCGCCGCGACGGGCACCGGCTCGATCACGGTCGGCTACAACAGCGGCACGGGCGTCCTGACGCTCTCCGGCACGGACTCGGTGGCCAACTACCAGACCGTCCTGCGCAGCGTGACGTACGTGAACAACTCGCAGAATCCGACCACGGGCGCCCGCGGCATCACCTGGACGGCGAACGACGGCGTCGGCGTCGGCTCGACGACGAGCTCCATCACCGTGGTCAACGTCAACGACGCGCCGGTCGTCACCCCGAGCGTGCCGTCCATCACCTACACGGAGAACGCCGCGGCCATGACGCTCGACGGCGGCATCACCGTGACGGACGCAGACAGCGCGAATCTCACCGGCGCCACGATCTCCATCACGGCGAACTTCCAGGGCGGCGCGGACGTCCTCTCCTTCACCCCGGTCGGTTCGGTCACCGGCAGCTACAACGCCGGCACGGGCGTGCTGACTCTCAGCGGCACGGACTCGGTGGCGAACTACCAGACCGCGCTCCGCTCGGTGCAGTACGCCAACAGCTCCGACAACCCGTCGGCGTCGCCGCGCACGATCAGTTGGGTGGCCACGGACGGCACCACGCCGAGCACGCCGGTCACGACCACGGTCAACGTCACGCCGGTCAACGACGCGCCGGTGCTCACCGTCGGCGGGACGCTCAACTACACCGAGAGCCAGCCGCCGCAGCCGCTGAACGCCTCGCTGACCGTGACGGATGCGGACAGCGCGAACCTCACCGGCGCGACGATCGCCATCACCACGAACTTCGCCAGCGGGCAGGACGTCCTCTCGTTCACGCCGCTCGGCTCCATCACCGGCATCTACAACTCCGGCACCGGCGTCCTGACCCTCAGCGGCACGGACTCGGTGGCCAACTACCAGACGGCCCTGCGCTCCGTCTCCTACAGCAACAGCTCGGAGAACCCCTCCGCGGCGGCCCGGACGGTGACCTGGACGGCCACCGACGGCGCGGCGACGAGCGCGCCGGCGACGAGCACGATCAACGTGACGAACGTCAACGACGCGCCGGTGGTCACGGCCGGCGGGACGCTCAACTACACGGAGAACCAGGCGGCCACGGTCATCGACAACAGCATCACGGTAACGGATGTCGACAGCGGCAACGCCACCGGCGCCACGGTCTCCATCAGCTCCGGCTTCCAGAGCGGCGCGGACGTCCTCTCCTTCGCCACCATCGGCCCGATCAGCGCCGTCTACAACGGCGCCACCGGCGTCCTGACCCTCAGCGGCACGGACACCATGGCCAACTACCAGGCCGCGCTGCGGACGGTGAAGTACTTCAACAGCTCGGAAGGGCCGACGGCCACGCCGCGGACGATCTCCTGGGTGGTCACGGACGGCATCACGCCGAGCGCGCCGGCGACCAGCACGGTCAACGTCACGCCGGTCAACGACCCGCCGGTGATCACGCCGGGGGCGAACCTCACCTACACCGAGAACCAGGCGGCGACGGCCATCAACCCGACGCTCACCGTGGTGGACATCGACAGCACGAACCTCACCGGCGCGACGGTGCAGATCACCGCCAACTTCATCAGCGCCGAGGATGAGCTGACGTTCACGAACGTGGGCTCCATCGTCGGCGTGCTCAACGGCGCCGGCGACACCGTCACCTTCAGCGGCACCGACACGGTGGCCAACTACCAGCTCGCCCTGCGCGGCGTGAAGTACCGCAACCTCTCGGAGAACCCGACGGCCGCCGTGCGCACGGTGAGCTGGTCGGCCACGGACGGCACCGACGCCAGCGCGCCGGTGACGAGCAGCATCACCGTGGTGCCGGTCAACGACCCGCCGGTGGTCACCGCGGGCGCCACGCTGGCCTACACCGAGCAGGCCGCCGCGGCGGTGATCGACAACACGATCACCGTCTCGGACGTCGACAGCACGAACGCGTCGGGGGCGACGGTCACGATCTCGGCCGGCTTCCAGAGCGGCGCGGACGTCCTCTCCTTCGCCACCATCGGCCCGATCAGCGGCGTCTATAACGCCGGCACGGGCGTCCTGACCCTCAGCGGCACGGACACCATGGCCAACTACCAGGCCGCGCTGCGGACGGTGAAGTTCAACAACACCTCCGACGCCCCGACGACCCCGCGCACGATCACCTGGGTGGTCACGGACAGCGCCGCCGCGCCGAGCAGCGGCGTCACGAGCACGATCAACATCACGGCCGTCAACGACGCGCCTTCGTTCACCGTGGCCGGTGCCGAGACGTTCAACGAGGACACGGCGCGGACCTTCAACACGGCGAACGCGAACCGCATCCGTGTGGCCGATCCGGACTCGGGCGCGAGCAACATCACGGTCACGATCAACACCACGCACGGGAACATCACCGTCTCCACGGTGGGCGTCTCGGTGACCGGCAACACCAGCCACTCGGTGCAGATCGTCGGCACCCAGGCGAACATCGACACGGCCCTCAACGGCCTGGTCTACACGCCGGACCTCAACTACAACGGCGTCGACACGATCGCCCTGCACGCCGACGACGGCGGCTTCACCGGCACGGGCGGCGCGCTGACCGCGGACGCCTCCATCGGCATCACCCTCAACCCGGTCAACGACCCGCCGGTCCTCACCGGCGCGGCCAAGACGGCCACGCTCATCGCCCACATGCCGCGCCTCGGCGTGCCGGGGTTCCTCACCGGCGTGACCGATCCGGACGACGGCGAGTACGGCTTCGTCTCGGTGATGAAGCTCAACAGCGTCAACTCCGCCGGCTGCGCCTGCACGGTGGCCATCAACAACGCCACCACCGGCACGATCGACATCACCCCGAACGCCGGCTTCACCGGCACGACCAGCTTCACCTACAAGGTCGAGGACAACGGCCGGCCGGCGCCGGCGGCCGTCAGCGCCGACATCACCGTGACGCTGACCATCAACGGCCCGGTCATCTACTTCGTCAAGGCCGCGGCGGCCGGCAACTGCACGCTGGGCAACGAGTGCACGCTGGCCACGGCGGTCACGAACATCGGCGCGGCGACCGGCCGGTTCATCTTCGTCGCCGACGCGAACACGCACACCGCGGACGTGCCGCTGAACGCGGGCGGCTCGATCATCGGCCAGGGCATCACCGGATTCGCCGACTTCGACACGTTCTTCAACATCTCGCCGCCGTCCGGCACGATCGCCCGTCCGGCGATCAACACTTCCCGCCCGACCGTGAACGGCACGGTGACCATGGGGGCCACGGCGACCGACACCACCGTCACGCCGAACGTCCTGCGCGGCTCGCAGGCCCGCGGCTTCAACATCAACCGGACCACGGCCGGCAACGGCATCGTCTCCAGCGGCAAGACCAGCCTCACGGTCAGCGACATGAACGTCACGGTGTCCAGCGGCATCGGCGTGAGCATGGGCACCAGCAGCGGCACGTTCACCTTCGGCAACGTGACGGCCACGGCCGGCCGGGCCATCGACTGGAACGGCGGCGCCGACTCCGGCACGGTCACGTTCAACGACGTGACTTCGTCGGCCACCAGCGCCGGCCAGGCGGGCGTGAGCATCCAGACGAACGTCTCCGACTTCGTCTTCCACAAGATCACCAGCACCGGCGGCGACCGGGGCATCTTCGTGAGCGCCACCACCGGCGGCACGTTCAAGGTGAACGGCACCGCCTCCACGGCCGGCTCGGGCGGCGTGATCACCAGCGCTTCCAAGCAGGGCGCGCGTTTCACCAACGCGACCGGCATCGACCTGAACTGGATGACGTTCACCAGCAACGGCACCGATCAGGCGACCTGCACCGACGTTGGCGCGATCTCCACCAACAACAGCGACTGCGGCGCCGCCATCGACCTGCAGACGGTGACGACGGTTTCCCTCAAGGACTCCACCATCACCGGCGGCACCCAGCAGGGCATCAATGGCAACGATGTGACCACGCTCACCATCACCAATGTCCCGATCTCCAACGTCGGCGACGAGGTGTTCGAGAACGGCGTGACCTTCGTCAACCTGAAGGGCACCTGCACGGTGACGAACAACAACATCTCCAACGCCTTCTCCCGCGGCTGGGAGATCCAGAACTACGCCGGCACGCTGAACCTGACGCTCACCGGCAGTATGTTCAGCATGCCCACTCCGGCCGTGAGCACGAATGCGTACGGCTTCCACATCGCGGCGCAGGGGACGGCCAATAGCACGGCCACGGTGCAGTCGTCGAGCTTCACGAACTTCTTCTCTGCCGGCGTCCGGGCCGACTCCCTCGGTACCGGCACCGTCACGGCGAACATCGGTCACCAGACCAATGCGGCGCTCGGCAACTCGTTCACCAACAACGGCCTGATGGTGCAGATCACGGCCAGCGACTCGTCCGACATGAACTTCGACGTGAGCCGCAACTCCACCACGCAGGAAGGGCTCACCGCAGCGGCCAGCGCGGTGATCATCCGCAAGGGCGGCGGTACGAGCGGCACCGTGAGCGGCATCATGAACGCCAACAACATCGGCAACAACAACACGAACTCGGGCTCGGGCTGCGGCGCCTGCAACGGCGTCTCCCTGCAGAACGACGGCAACAGCGGCGGCTTCAACGTGACGTTCACCAACAACATCATCAAGCACGTCCGCCAGCGCGGCTTCGAGTTCCTGCCGAGCATCGACGACGATTCCAAGATCGTCTTCACCGGCAACACCATCTCCAACCCCGACCAGGCCGGCGGCATCGGCGAGGCGGTCTTCATGCAGTCCGGCTCCAACGTCACGGACACGGACCGGATCTGCGTGCAGATCTCCGGCAACACGGTCTCCGGCACGTGGAATGCGAGCAATCCGGGCAACGGCGCGGTCCGCGTGCGCCGGCGCTTCGCGGGCACGTCGTTCTTCCTGACCGGAACCGGCTTCGCCGGCGGAAACGCCGCCGCGGCCGCGGCCCACATCCAGACCCAGAACCCCGGTATCGGCGCCGGCCTGGTGACGGCGACCGACGACGGCGTCAACTTCGGAGGACCGAACTGCCCCTTCTAGGGCAGTTCGGTTCTTCGTTTTCGGCGTCCCGCGTGATACCTTTGAGCTCGGTCCCGGTCCTCTAAAACGAGAGAGATTCGCTTCGGTTCCCGGATTCCCGGCAGTCAACTATTTGTCCAGATCAGGTCCGGAAAACAATCGAGAGGAGGTAGCTCAATGGGTACACCGTTCATGTCGGAGATCAAACTCATCAGTTGGAACTTCTCCCCGAAGGGCTGGGCTTTCTGTAACGGCCAGTTCCTGCCCATCAACCAGAACCAAGCGTTGTTCTCGCTGCTCGGCACCACGTACGGGGGCAACGGGCAGACGACGTTCGCGCTCCCTGACCTGCGAGGCCGCGTGCCGATCCACTTCGGCTCGGGCTTCACCCTCGGCCAGGCGGCCGGCCAGCCCGCCCACACGGTGACGCAGTCGGAGATGCCGGCGCACAACCACTTCGTCGGCGCGACGAACGGCGCCGCGACCGTCGGCGCGGTCTTCAACAACATCTTCGCCTCCGCCCCGCTCTCGAACTTCGCCTCGTTCGCGAATCTGACCACGCTCCATCCCTCGTCGATCACAAACGTCGGCGGCAGCCAGCCGCACAACAACATGCAGCCTTACCTCTGCATCAACTTCATCATCGCCCTGCAGGGCGCTTTCCCGTCGCAGAACTAAGGAGGAAAACCAATGTCACAACCCTACGTTGGCGAGATCCGCATGTTCGGCGGCAGCTTCGCGCCCGCCGGCTGGGCGTTCTGCGCGGGGCAGCTCATGCCCATCTCCCAGAACGACGTCCTCTTCACTCTGATCGGCACGACCTACGGCGGCGACGGGCAGGAGACCTTCGCCCTCCCTGACCTTCAGGGCCGCGCGCCTCTCCATCAGGGAACGCTGGGTGGCATCACCTACCAGATTGGCGAGAAGGCCGGCACGGAGACGGTGACGCTGACCACCCAGCAGATCCCCATCCATAACCACTCCGTCCTGGCCAACACGGCCATCGCCCAGAACCCGCAGCCGCAGGACTCCATCCTGGGCCAGGGCTCGGGCATGCAGATCTACATCACCGACACCGGTTCGCAGAACATGGGGTCGCCCATCTCGATCGTCGGCGGCAGCCAGCCGCACGAGAACATGATGCCGTACCTCTGCGTCAGCTTCATCATTTCGCTGTTCGGCGTGTTCCCGACGCAGAACTAGAGGAGGAGAGAGACCATGGCCTCACCATTCGTTGCCGAGATCCGCATCTTCGCCTGCAACTTCGCTCCCACCGGCTGGGCCCTGTGCAACGGCCAGTTGCTCCCCATCTCCCAGAACACGGCGCTCTTCTCCCTCCTCGGCACGTTCTACGGCGGCGACGGCAAGTCGACGTTCGCCCTGCCCAACATGCAGGGCTCCGTCCCCCTCAACCAGGGGCAGGGCGCGGGGCTGTCTGCCTACTTCCTCGGCCAGCAGTCGGGCTCGGAGAGCGTCACGCTGATCCAAAGCGAGATCCCGGCGCACAGCCACTTCTGGCGCGCCGCCTCGGACATTGCCGACAACTCCCTGCCCGACCCCAACAAGGTCGTCACCCTCTCCAACAACGGTTTCGCCTACGCTCCCGCGGGCACGACGCCGGCCGTCAACTTCAATGCCCAGATGCTCTCCGTCGCCGGCAGCAGCTTCCCCCACAACAATATGCAGCCGTATCTGACCCTGAACTTCTGCATCGCCATGCAGGGCGTCTTCCCGCCGCGCAGCTAATGCCGTCCGCTGTCGGTTTTTCGGAAGGGTGAGGGGCCGCGGCGCCTCACCCTTTTTCTGTTAAGATTCGCGTAACTCACAGTCCGGTAAATACTTCAGGTTGTAAGGCGGGGGCGGGTGGAAGGCGCTCGTTCACGCGGAGTCCGTCGCAAGGGCGGATTCGAGAGAGAGGAGACTTTCATGTCCACGAGGAAGAACACCCGCTCCCTGGAAGGTGTCGCGTCCCGGCTGGAGATGCCGCGCCGTGATTTCCTCCTCATGGGGTCCGCGGCCGTGGTCGGCCTGGCCGCGACCGGGCTCCCGGCGCAGGTCATCCGAGGAGTCGTTGCCGGCAACGGCCTGCCCATCCTGTCCATCGGCTACTGGCCCGGCGCGCTGCGCCCGCGGGCTGATGCCCCGGCCGTTCCCGCGCGCCGGATCATCCCCGCCACGTCGCTCCATCACGCCGACCCGCGCTTCCTCGCCGCCGGCGCGCGCATGCGCGTGGAAGGCTTCTGGCGCGCCGCTCATCACTCCGTCCGCCCCCTCTCCCTCGGCCTCACCGTCCGTTATCCCGGCCAGGGTCCGGACGCCCAGCCGGTGACGGCCTGGTCGTACGCGGCCACGAAGTCGTCGGTGCTGGCCAACGGCGCCGCCGCGTTCAGTCTTCCGGTCGACTCCGGTGATGCCATCGAGCTCGCCTTCGAGCGCCGCCGCTCGCTGCGCACCGCCGAGGAGGAGAAGAGCCGCCGCGCACTGGCGACGGACCTCCTCGCCTCGAACGACAGCGTCACCGGCCCCGCCTCCTTCCACCTCCGCCCCGGCACCTACTTTTT
Source organism: Thermoanaerobaculia bacterium (assembly GCA_035273585.1). Classification (GTDB taxonomy): domain Bacteria; phylum Acidobacteriota; class Thermoanaerobaculia; order Gp7-AA8; family Gp7-AA8; genus JAFAVZ01. The sequence continues at coordinate 7,235 of DATEOX010000754.1, read as the reverse complement.
CGCCGTCCGCGAGACCTCGGCCGACCTTGCCCCGAGCTGGAGCACCATCAGCGTCGATGCCAGCGCGCCGGCCGCGGGCATGCTCTACCTCGACGTCCTCGGCGAGCGGCGTCCGGTGCCGTTCGGCTACGTCGCGATCACGGTGACCCCTGTTGAGACTTCCACGGCGGCGTAACTTCCTCTTCCTGATCCTGCTCGCGGTGGTCGGCGCTCATGGCGCCGACGCACCGCGGCCCGAGCCGATCGTGCTCCGGCCCGGGACGTACGATTCCATCGTCCTCCTCCCGGGCCAGTCGCTCTCCGGCGAAGGGGCGGTCGTCCGCGGCCTCACCCTCGCCGACGGCGTGACCATCAGCGGCATCACCATCGAAAAGACGCTGGAGATCCGCGGCCGCAAGGACGTGACCATCAAGGGTGTGACGGTCGCCACGCACGACGCCACCGCGCTGGTCATCGTCGACTCCACCGTCGACGCCACATTCGAGCGGATCGATGTGACGGTCGCCGGCGCGCAGCGCGTCGAGAACGGCGTCTCGCTGGAGAACGTGAAAGGCCGCGTGGTCATCGATGGCGGCACCATGCGCAACGTGACCAAACGCGGGATCAGCATCGTGAAGACGGCGAACGTGACGCTGCGCAACCTGAGCCTGATCGGCAGCGCCGGCGCGAACGGCATCGGCCCGGCGATCTGCGGGAACGCGCTCGAGGCCGGAGAGAACGCGAAGTGCAGCGCGGCCATCCACCTGCAGGAGGCGTCCGACATCGCCATCGAGAAGCTGATGGTCGAGGGGAGCGCGCAGATCGGCATCAACGGCCTCGACGTCACGAATCTGACGATCAAGGACGCGGAGCTGAAAGGCACCGGCAACGAGCTGAACGAGCACGCGCTCCTCTTCCGCAACCTCCTGGGCCAGGTCCGCCTGGAGAACTGCAACATCCATCACACCGCCTCGCGCGGCCTCTACGTGCACAACGCCGGCGGCACGAGCTCGATGGCCATCGTGAAGAGCACCTTCAGCGACGCGCCGGGCTCCGCGACCGGACAGCAGGGAATCGCCATCGCCGCGGCGGGGGAGGCGAAGCTCGACCTCCGGATCGAGAACGGTACGTTCGCCCGCACCTTCGGCGCCGGCCTGCAGGTCGACGCGCGGGACCGGTCGACCGTGACGGTGGCGGTGAAGGGGAGCACGTTCGATGCGACCGGCGGCGGGATCAGCCTCACCGCCATCGGCGCCTCGTCGCTCGCCTTCGAGGTGATGGACAACGCGGTGACGAAGAGCGCCGCGGTGGGGATCAACGTCTACCGCGGCGTGCCGTCGACGGGCGAGATGCGTGGCACGATCGCCCGCAACCACGTGGCAGCCGGCAGCACCGCGCCCGGCGCCTGCACGAACTGCGACGGCATCGCCGTGACCGCCACCGGCAGCGGCAAGGCCTTCATCACGATCTCCGACAACGTGGTCCAGAAGGTGGGCAACGCCGGCATCCGGGTAATCTCCTCCGGCGCCGCCGCGCTCGCGGCCACGATCCAGGGCAACACGCTGCGCGACCCGCTCGATACGCCGCCCGCCGCCATCCGCGTGCAGGCCGGCACGGGCGCCGCGGACACGGCGAGCGTCTGTGCGATCATCGGCGGCGCGGGCGATCGGGCCAATACCGTCGCCGGCGCCTGGACGACGCCCATCGAGCTGGCCAATCGTTTCCCGAAGACCCGCGTCCGGCTGCCGGGCTACGCCGGGAAGGGGACGGACCTCGACGCCGTGGCCCGCTTCGTCGCCGCCCGCAACCGCAACGCCGCCGTCCGGGCGACGCTCACCAAATCGCCGGAAGGGAACGCGTTCGAAGGAGGGGAGCCTTGTCCGTCGAAATGACATCCATCACCTTCCGCCCCGAGACGGCCGAAGACCGGGAGTTCATCTACCGCCTCTACGCCACGACTCGCGCGACGGAGATGCAGCTCGTCCCCTGGACGGACGAGCAGAAGGACCAGTTCTGCCGCCAGCAGGCCGACGCCCAGCGCGCCCATTACGACAAAGTCTACGAGAGGGCGGAGTACCTGGTCGTCCTCCGCGACGGCGAGCCGATCGGCCGCCTCTATCTGCACAGCGTCGACGGCGACTTCCTCGTCCTCGACATCGCCCTCCTCCCCGAGCACCGCGGCTCCGGCATCGGCGGAATGATCATGCGCGGAGTGATGGACCAGGCCGCGGCGCGCAACGACATCGTCACCATCCATGTCGAGCAGTACAACCCGGCCATGCACCTCTACAAGCGCCTCGGGTTCGTCCCCATCGACCAGTACGGCGTCTACTTTCTGATGGAGTGGCGTCCGGAGGGACGGAGATAGTTGCTGGTTGTTAGTTGCTGGTTGCTAGTAGAAGAAGCGACCAGACGAACTACTAGCAACCAGCAACCAGCAACTACGTGAACACCGCCTCGTACTGAACCCCCTCTTCGTCCCTGCCGACCGGCACGATGAAGATCTGCAGCTCCCCGCCGAGGGTGGGGTGGTGCATGGGGTACATCCCTTGTTGGAGCATCACGTCGGCCGGGCCGGTGAAGACCAGGGCGAAGGAGTCGCGGAAGAGGCGCTTGCTGGTGTGTTTCTCGCGAAGGTGGTCGACGCGGGTGAGCTTCAGCTCGACCGGACGCTCGGGGAAATCGATGCGGAAGGTCGAGCCGACGTGCGGCAGGACGTTGTCGTACGTGAGCTCGCTCAGATCCATGGGCGCGCTTTTTAGCACAGAATGCGCGGATGACCGCCACGCCCGAGCCGCGTTTCCCCGCGCCGACCGACGATCCGAACGCCGACCTCGGGTTCGGCAGCGTCGTCGCCCGCGAGAGCCGCCGCCTGCTGAACCGCGACGGCACCTTCAACGTCCGCCGCGCGGGGCTCACCTTCGCCCAGTCGCTCTCCGCCTACCACTACTTCCTGACCATCCCCTGGACGCGCCTCCTGCTCTGGATCGGCGGCCTGTACGCCGTCCTCAACGCCCTCTTCGCTGCGGCGTACGTCGCCTGCGGCGCCGACGCCCTGAGCGGCTTCCGTCCGAACGAGCCGGTGGAGCTGCGCTTCGTCGACGCTTTCTTCTTCAGCGTCCACACCCTGGCCACCATCGGCTACGGCAGCATCGCTCCGCACAACCTGGCGGCGAACGTCATCGTCACCGTGGAGGCGTTGGTCGGCCTGATCGGATTCAGCTTCGTGGCCGGCATCGTCTTCGCCCGCTTCGCCCGGCCGGTGGCGGGGATCATCTTCAGCCGGACGGCGGTCATCGCGCCGTATCGCGGCGGCAGGGCCTTCATGTTCCGCATCGTCAACCAGCGCGCCAGCGAGATCGTGGAGCTGGAGGCGAAGGTGATGCTCGCCCGCCGGCGCAAGGACCGCGTGGCCGGCGAGCGCGATTTCATCCCCCTCAAGCTCGAGCGCGACCGGGTCGTCTTCTTCCCGCTGTCGTGGACCATCGTCCATCCCATCGACCTCGACAGCCCGCTGTTCGGGATGACCGAGCAGGAGCTGGACGCGTCGACAGGGGAGTTCCTCGTCCTCCTCAACGGCTTCGACGAGACCTTCAACCAGGTCGTGCATACCCGCTCCTCGTATCAGGCGGATGAGATCGCGTGGGGGGCGAAGTTCCGGAGCATGTTCAATCCGCCCCAGGCCGACGGGGTGGTGAGCGTCGATATTCGGAAACTGGACGAGGTCGAGCCGGCGGCGCTGTGACGGGCGCGTAAACGCCGCGGCGGGGACGCCGTCCAACGCTCCATGAAACGCAGCCTGGCGCTCCTGACGCTCCTTGCGGCCCCCGCGCTCCTCGCCGACCCCTGCCCGTTCGCGGTCGACCTCGTCTCACCCCGCACGGCGTACCACAAGGCCTCCGCCAACGCGGAGCTCGTCGCGCCGAGCGCCACCGCAACCGTGCCCGGCCGCCGCCGCCCCTCCAACCCGCCATCGAACCCGCAAGGCTCGCTGCCGCGCGTCAACTTCATCGACACCGACCTCTTCTCGAAGATGGACAAGGACGGCGTCGTGCCCACCGGCCTGGCCGGCGACGCCGAGTTCCTCCGCCGCGTGACGCTCGACCTCACCGGACAGATCCCCGACGCGGCCACGGTCACGGCGTTCCTGAGCGACACCGCATCGGACAAGAGGACGAAGAAGATCGACGAGCTGCTCGCCTCCGACGCATTCAACGACCGCTGGACGATGTGGTTCGGCGACCTCGTGCAGAACGTGCAGTTCTCCACCGCCGGCCGCGAGTACTACCTCGGGCGCAACGTCTACTACACCTTCATCCGCGACTCCATCCGCAACGCGAAGCCGTACGACCAGTTCGTGCGCGAGCTGCTGGCCGGCAAGGGCGACAGCTTCGCGGTGGGGCAGGCCAACTACTGGGTGCGCCAGATCCAGAACAATGGCCCGATCCAGGACACCTACGACAACCTCGCCGCCCACTCCGGCGAGAAGTTCCTCGGCCAACCGCTGCTCTGCCTCTCCTGCCACAGCGGCCTGGGGCACCTGGAGCTGGTCAACGGCTACCTGAAGTCGAAGGCGCGCTCCGATTTCTGGGGCATGGCCGCCTTCTTCGCCACCACGCGCGCCCGGCCGGTAGTGGCCGATCCGGCCATGCCGAACATTCGCAAGTTCGACGTCGCGGATTTCCCGAACGGGTCGTATCAGCTCAACACCGATGCCGGCAACAAGACGGCGCGCGCCCCGGTGCCGGGCGGCGCGAGCATCGCCACCGCCGCGTACATGTTCACCGGCGAGAAGCCGCGTGCCGGCGAGCCGCTGCGCGACGCGTACGGCCGGATGCTCACCGCCGACCGCCAGTTCGCCCGCACCGCGGTGAACCAGCTCTGGAAGGAGATGTTCGGCGTCGGCCTGGTCGAGCCGCTGAACGCCTTCGACCTCTCCAAGCTCGACACCCAGCCCTCGAACCCGGCGCTGCTCGAGGACCTGACCACGGAGTTCATCCGCAACGGCTACAGCCTGCGCGGCATCCTGCGCACGATGGCCGTCTCCAGCGCCTACCAGCTCTCCTCCACCTACACGCCCGGGCCGTGGAGCGAGACCTGGACGCCGTACTTTGCCCGGCATTACCCGCACCGCCTCACGGCCGAGGCGATGCTCGACGCGGTGGCGAAGGCGACGAGCGTCCCGGTCGCGATGAACGTGCAGGGGATGGGCGTGGTCACGCGGGCCATGCTCCTGCCCGATCCGCTGGAAGGCCGCCGCAGCACGGCCGGCCTCTGGCTCGACGAGTTCGGCCGCGGCGACCGCGACGACTCCGCCCGGACGAACGACAGCTCGATCTCCCAGGCCCTATCGCTGATGAACAACACGATCGTCACCACCCGCGTCAAGCGCGCGACCGCCAACTCGACGGTGAGCAAGGTGCTGGCCTCGACCACCGATCCGGGATCGATCGTCGATCAGCTCTACCTCGCCACCCTCTCCCGCAAGCCGACCGCCGACGAGCGGACCCAGGCCATCGCCTACCTCGGCACCGGTACTCTGGCCACGAAGACCGAGGACCTGCAGTTCGTGCTGCTCAACCAGCTGGAGTTCCTGTTTGACTGAATGATGAAGGATGAATGATGAAGGATGAACGTTTGGGCGAGAAGGGTGAGTGTCTCGATGACGTTCATCCTTCATCATTCATCCTTCATCATTCCAACGAGTTAGCTCATGAAAAAAAAGACTGACTGCCCCTCCTGCACCACCGCCTCCGGCTTCCCGCTGCGCGGCGACGGCTTCTCCCGCCGCCGGTTCCTGAAGGTCGCCGGCACGGGGCTCGTCGCCTCGTACTTTGCGGACGTCCTCGATCCGCGCCTGCTGCGCGCCGCGACCACCGCGCCGGGCGTGACGCTGCGCAACACGGCGAAGAACTGCATCTTCATCTTTCTCGCCGGCGCGCCGAGCCACGTCGACACCTGGGACCTGAAGGAAGGCTCCTGGACGCCGTCCGACTTCACCCCGGATACCTACGCCGGCGGCAACATCCGCTTCCCGCGCGGCCTGATGCCACAGACCGCGACGCACATCGACAAGCTCGCCTTCGTCCGCTCCGGCCTGGCCTGGGCGGCGGTGCATCAGCTCGGGCAGGCCTGGGCCCAGATCGCCCGCAACCCCGGCGGCGCGACCGGCGCCATTGCGCCGCACATCGGCGCCGTCGTCTCCCTCGAGTCACAGGCCGCGCGCACGACGGCCGACGTCCTGCCCGGCTTCATCGCCTTGAACTCGCCGGCCATCCCGACCTCCGGCTATCTCCCGGCCAAGTACGCGCCGTTCGGCGTGCAGACCGCCTCGACCGGCCTGGCGACGCTCTCCCATCCCGACGGCGCGACGCGCTTCTCCGACCGCTGGAACTTCCTCCACCAGCTCGATGCGAACCGCCGCACGGGCAACCTCGGCAAGGCCTCGCTGGACATGAACGACTTCTACGACCAGTCGAAGGCGCTGATGGACACGCCGGGCATCAACAACTTCTTCAGCTTCAGCGACGCCGACCACGCCAGGTATGGCTCCTCCGACTTCGGCGACGCCCTGATCGTCGCCCGCAACCTCGTCGGCTCCCGCCGCGGCACGCGCTTCGTGCAGGCCACGCTCAACGGCTGGGACCATCACGACGGCATCTACGACAAGCCAGCCAACGGCGTGCAGTCGCTCTACACGCAATGCGCGATGTTCGACCCGGCCTTCGGCGCGCTGCTCACCGATCTCGCCGCGACGCCCGGCTCGACCGCGGGCAAGACGCAGCTCGACGAGACGCTGGTCGTGGTCCTCGGCGAGTTCGGACGCACCACCGGCGCGCTCAACAACCAGGGCGGCCGCGATCACTACCTCCGGATGTCGATGGTCTTCGCCGGCGGCGGCATCCGCGGCGGCCGCGCCCTCGGCAAGACCGACGCGAACGGCGCGAGCGCCGTCGAGTACGGCTGGAGCCAGGAGCGCGACGTCCGCCCCGAGGACGTGACCTGCACGCTGTACTCGGCCCTCGGCATCGACTACACCACCGTGCGCCACGACGATCCCTTGGGGCGCGGCTTCGAGTACGTGCCGTTTGCCAAGGACGGCGTGTACAAGCCGATCGAGGAGTTGTGGTAGGCGCGCGGGCGTCCCGCCCGCCAGCCGCGGCTCGTTTCGAGCCGCGGTGATCGGCGTCCGTGCCGCCGGGCGAGACGCCCGCCGGCTTGCGGGCGAGACGCCCGCGCGCCTAATGTTCGCTCTG
>DATEOX010000753.1:0-19455 GCA_035273585.1 Thermoanaerobaculia bacterium | reverse complement strand
TGGACCGCCCGGTCGCGGCGGGATACAACCAGAAAACGATCTACCTCTTCTCCGGCATCGGTCTCGTCGTGCTCGCCGCGATCGTGGCCCTCTCGCCCGCGGTCAGCCGCTGGGTGCGCGCCGACGCCTCGGTCGACGCATCGACCTTGCGCTTCGCCACAGTCACGCGCGGCGACCTGCTGCGCGACCTCACCGTGCAGGGGCGCGTGGTTGCGTCGCTCCATCCGACGCTCTTCAGCCCCGGCCAGGGCATCGTCAACCTCCGGACGCGCGCCGGCGCGCAGGTGCGGGAAGGCGACGTGCTGGCCGCCATCGACTCGAAGGAGCTGCAGTCCGCGCTCGAGCAGAGCCGCGCGCAACTGCAGGGCGGCCGGGCGGAGCTCGACCGGCAGCGCATCGTGGCCCGCCAGGGGCAGCTCCGCGCGCAGCAGCAGGTCCAGCTCCTCGGGCTGCGCCTCGAGGCGGCCAAGCGCAACCTGGACCGCCAGCAGCGGACGTTCGCCGAGGGGCTGAGCAACAAGGCGGATTACGAGACGGCGCAGGACAACCTGCGCATCGCCGGGATGGAGCTGGAGCAGGCGCGCAAGGAGCTCGATCTCTCCCGCGAGTCGGCCAGCTTCGAGGTGCAGACGCGCGAGCAGCAGGTGCGCCAGCAGCAGTCGGTCACCGACGACCTGCAGAAGCGCGTCGAGGCGCTGACCATCCGCGCGCCGTTCGACGGCATGGTGGCCTCGATCTCCGTGCAGGACCGCGACGCCGTAGCCGCGAACCAGGCCATCCTGATGGTCGTCAATCTCGGCAAGCTGGAGCTGGAGATCGCCCTGCCGGAGGAGTTCGCCGGCGACACCGCCATCGGCACGCCGGCCACCATCAACTACAACAACCGCGACTACAGCGGCCGCGTGACGGCCATCTCGCCCGAAGTCGTAAACAGCCAGGTGACGGCCATCGTCGCCTTCGACCCGGTGCAGCCCGAGGGCCTCAAGCAGAGCCAGAGGCTGACCACGCGCCTCGTCTTCGAGTCGAAGAAGGACGTGCTCAAGGTGCCGCGCGGCGCGTTCCTGGAGGCGGGCGGGGGGCGGACGGCGTACGTGGTGGACGGCAAGCTGGCCACGAAGCGCGACATTTCCGTCGGCGCCATGAGCGCCGCCGAGGTGGAGATCCTCGGGGGTCTGAAAGAGAACGAGACGATTGTGTTGTCCGACACCACGGGATTCCGGGGGTCGGGGAAGGTACTGCTGAGATGAGAGAGGCAGTTGCTGGTTACTGGTTACTGGTTGCTGGTAACACCCGCCGGACGAACTACTAGCAACCAGCAACTAGCAACCAGCAACTCTTAAGGAGAAACCTCCATGCTCGAAATGAAAAACATCCGCAAGATCTACCGCACCGACGTGCTCGAGACGCACGCGCTCGAGGACTTCTCGCTCTCCGTCGAGCGGGGGGAGTTCGTCTCCGTGATGGGGCCCTCCGGCTCGGGGAAGACGACCTTCCTGAACGTGGCCGGCCTGCTCGACACGTTCGAGACCGGCACCTACCTGCTGGACGGGAAGGACGTCAGCCGGCTCAACGACCGCGAGATGTCGCGCATCCGCAACCAGAACATCGGCTTCGTCTTCCAGTCCTTCAACCTGATTCCTGACCTCGACGTGCGGGACAACGTCGACGTCCCGCTGCGCTACCGCGGCCTCGGGCCGGGCGACCGGAAGCGGCGCATCGAGAAGGCGCTGGAACTGGTCGGCCTCTCCTCGCGCGCCAAGCATCTTCCGTCGCAGCTCTCCGGCGGCCAGCAGCAGCGCGTGGCCATCGCCCGCGTCCTGGCCGGCGACCCGAAGCTGATCCTCGCCGACGAGCCGACCGGCAACCTCGACTCCCTGATGGCGCGCGAGATCATGGACCTCCTCGATCGCATCAATGAGGACGGCACCACGATCGTGATGGTTACCCACAGCCCGGAGTGCGCCTCCCGCGCCCAGCGCCAGATCCACGTCCTCGACGGCCGGGTGGTGGACCTGGAGATGCCGCCGATCACGATGGCCAGCGGGGGGATCGCGGAGGCGGTTCGATGAAAGGCAGTTGCTGGTTGCTGGTTACTGGTTGCTGGTAGGCAGCGCGGCCGGACATCGCTACTAGCAACCAGCAACTAGCAACCAGCAACTGATCGGGAAAACACACATGCTCACCTACCACATCCAAACCGCCCTCAAATCCCTCCGCCGCAACCCGGTCGTCAGCGCGTTGCTCGTGGGGGCCATCGCCATCGGGATCTGCGTCTCCACCACCTTCATCACCCTCCGCCACCTGCTCGGGCAGGACCCGCTGCCGGGGCAGAGCAGGAACCTGTTCTACGTGAGGATGGACAACTGGGACCCGGGGCGGGCGTATGTGCCGGACGATCCGAAGTCGGTGCCGACGCAGATCAGCTACCGCGACATGCGCGAGCTGATGAAGTCGAACATCCCGACGCGGCAGAACGGCTCGTACAAGACGAGCATGTTCGTCTTCCCCGATCCGAAGGTGGCCCGCCCGTACAACGAAGACGTGCGCTTCGTCTTCAGCGACTTCTTCCCGATGTTCAAGGTCCCGTTCCGCTACGGCTCGGGATGGGACAAGCGGGCGGACGCGAAGCCGGAGCCGGTCGTGGTCATCAGCAAGGCGACGAACGACAAGCTCTTCGGCGGCGTGAACAGCGTCGGCCGCAGCGTCCGCCTGGAGAGCCGCGACTACAAAGTGGTCGGCGTCCTCGAGGAGTGGCGCCCGTCGATCCGCTTCTACGACCTGACCAGCAACGTCGTCGCCGCGCCGGAGAAGATCTTCATCCCCTTCAACTTCGCGCCGATCCTGGAGGCGCGGTCGTCCGGCAACAGCGACGGCTGGAAGGGCTATACCGGCAGCGCCTTCTCCGACTTTCTCAACTCGGACGTCGACTTCGTCCAGTTCTGGGTCGAGCTGCCGACGCCCGCCGCGCAGGCCGCATACCGCGATTACGTCGACGGCTACGTCCGCGAGCAGAAGAAGGTGGGCCGCTTCCCCCGGCCGCTGAACAACCGGGTGACGAGCCTCACCACGCTGATGGAGGAGTTCGAGGTCGTGCCGAAGCAGGTGAAGGCGATGTCCATCGTCTCGCTGCTCTTCCTCGCCGTCTGCTCGCTGAACCTCGTCGGGCTGCTCCTGGGCAAGTTCCTGGCCCGCGTCCCGGAGGTCTCGGTCCGCCGGGCCCTCGGCGCGAGCCGGCTGCAGGTCTTCTGGCAGCACATCGTGGAGTGCGAGCTGGTGGGCATCGCCGGCGGCGCGATCGGTCTCCTCCTGTCGCTCGGCATCCTCAGCGTGATGGCCAAGCTGATGCCGTTCGGCGACATCATCCGCCTCGACGGCGAGATGGTGCTCACGGCCGTCTTTCTCTCGTTGATCGCCGGCCTGCTGGCCGGCATCTATCCGGCGTGGCGCGTCTGCAGCGTGCCGCCCGCCATGCAGCTCAAGATCGGTTAGGAGGCAATCATGGGTCCGATCATCCGCGCCATGCGCCACAACAAGACGCGCTTCATCCTCATCATCCTGGAGATCGCCTTCACGCTGGCCATCGTCACCAACTGCGTGAACATGATCATGGAGGAGCGCCGCTCGCTGACCCATCCCTCCGGCTTCGACGACCACAACCTCGTCTGGCTGCGCAGCCGGCCGTTCGCGCCGGAGTTCCGCGAGAGCAAGTACATGCAGAACTCCATCGAGTCGGACGTGCGCACCATCGCCGCCATCCCGGGCGTGAAGGCGGTGGCCAGCACGAACTTCCTCCCCTGGCAGGGTGGCGGCAGCTCGACCACGGTGAAGGAGGCGGGGAAGAAGGGGGACATCGTCCGCTCCCAGATCTACTACGCGACGGACGGCATCTTCAACACCCTCGGCACGCCCATCGCCGCCGGCCGCGGCTTCACCGCGCCCGACTTCAACTACCCCGACGACGGCAATCCGAGCGTGGTGGTCATCAGCCGCGCCCTGGCCCGCCTCCTCTTCAAGGACGCGAACCCGGTCGGTCGTGCGATCGCCCAGCCGGACGCCACCGGCGAGGGGCAGGAGTCGGCGCCCTACACGGTCGTCGGCGTGATCGACCAGTTCTACAACCCGTACGGCTGGCCGATCCACGAGTACGCCATCATCGCCCCGTCGCCGGTGGGCAGCTACGCCCGCGGCAGCCGCTTCCTGGTGCGCGTCGAGCCCGGCGCGATGCAGAGCGTCACGGCGGAGATCGAGCGGCGCCTCATCAAGGCCAACGGCGGACGCGTGCTGGAGATGAAGTCGGTCGACGACGTCAAGGACGAGTACCAGGCCGGGAGCCGGCTCATCGTCGGCGCGACCACCGCCGTGATCGTCATCCTCGTCTTCGTCACCGGCCTCGGCATCCTCGGCATCACCTCGCTCTCCGTGGCCGAGCGCACCCGCCAGATTGGCACCCGCCGCGCCCTTGGTGCCACGCGTGGCGACATCCTCCGCCACTTCCTCGCCGAGAACTGGATCGTCACCACGGCGGGGCTGATCCTCGGCATCGCCGCCACGTACGGCCTCAACTTTCTCCTCGTCAGCCACATATCTGACGTCAAAATGAGCTGGTCGCTCGTCGCCATCGGCATGGTCCTGCTCTGGGTGGCCGGCCTTGCAGCGACGATCCCGCCGGCGCTGCGAGCCTCGATGGTCTCGCCGGCGATCGCCACGCGCTCGATATGAAGATATGGATGACATGTCCAGGGTCCTGATCGTCGAAGACCAGCCCGCCGTGGCGAAGGCGCTGCGGATGCTGTTCGACCTCCACGACATCGAGACCGAGGCGGCATCGGATCCGGAAGGAGCGGTGCGCAGGCTCGAGCGGGGAGGCGTCGATCTGGTCCTCCAGGACATGAACTTCACGCCCGGCTCCACGAGCGGCGAGGAGGGCATTGCCCTCTTTCGCCGCGTCCGGCAGCTCGATCCGGAGCTGCCGGTGCTCTTGTTGACCGCCTGGACGTCGCTCGAGACCGCCGTGCAACTGGTGAAGGAAGGGGCGAGCGACTATCTGGCCAAGCCGTGGGACGACGCGAAGCTCGTCACCTCGGTGCGCAATCTCCTCCAGATGCGCGAGCTGCGGCTGGAGAACCAGCGCCTGCGCGCGGAGCGGACCCGCTCCCGCGCCGCGCTCGCCCGCGAGCACGACCTCTGCGGCATCGTCTACGACAGCGAGTCGATGCATCGCCTGGTCACGCTGGCCGTGCAGATCGCCCGCTCCGAGGTGCCGGTGCTGATCACCGGCCCGAACGGGGCGGGGAAGGAGAAGATCGCGGAGATCGTGCAGGCCAACTCCCGGCGCCGGCGCCTGCCGTTCGTGAAGGTGAACGCCGGCGCGATTCCCGACGAGCTGTTGGAGAGCGAACTGTTCGGCGCCGAGCCGGGGGCGTTCACCGGCTCGACGCGTCTGCGCATCGGCCGCTTCGAGGTCGCCAACGGCGGGACGCTGTTCCTCGACGAGATCGGCAACCTGTCGGCCGCCGGCCAAATGAAACTGCTGCGCGTGCTGCAGAGCGGCGAGTTCGAGCGCCTCGGCTCGAGCGAGACGCGGCGCGTCGACGTCCGCCTGCTCTGCGCCACGAATGCCGACCTGCGCGCGCTCATCGCCCGCGGTCAGTTTCGCGAAGACCTCTACTTTCGCCTGAACGTGATCGAGCTGGCCGTGCCGCCGCTGTCCTCGCGGCGGGAGGACATCCTGCCGCTGGCCGAGCGCTTCCTGGCCACCGCCGGCAAGATGCTCGGCGAGTCGGCGCGTATCGCGCTGGTGGAGCACTCCTGGCCGGGCAACGTGCGCGAGCTGCAGAACCGCATCACCCGTGCCTGCGTGACCTCCGACGGCCCGACGATCATGCCCGCCGACCTCGGCTTCGGCGAGGCCGGCGCCGCCGTGACGAGCGCCGACACGCTGGAGAAGCGCCAGATCGAGCTGGCCATCATGAACGCCGCCGGCAGCATCTCCCGCGCCGCCGAGGCGCTGGGCGTGAGCAGACAGGCGTTGTATCGGAAGATGGAGAAGCTGGGCATCGCGATGGAGCGAAGACCGCGGTGAGGATAGTTGTTGGTTGTTAGTTGTTGGTTGTTGGTAAAACCGTCATCAGTTGTCAGTTATCAGTGCAGCCCTCTGACAACCGACAACTGATGACGGTTCTACTAACAACCAACAACCAATAACTAATAACTACATGCGCCGCTTCTCCCTCTCCGGCCGTCTCACCCTCCTGACGATCATCAACGTCGTCGTCGCCGCGGTTGCCGCGCGCTTCCTGCCGTTGCCGGCCGCGCTGCTCATCGCGGTGATCTTCGCCGTCTGGACCGCGCGGCGGGTGGCGTCGCGGCTGACGAAGCCGCTGCTGTACGTGGCCGACGGCGTGCGCGCGTTCCGCGACGGCGACTTTTCCATGCGCCTCGCCGTTCGGGGCGACGACGAGGTCTCCGATCTCATCCGCCTCTACAACGAGGTGGGGGACGTGTTGCGCGCGCAGCGAGGGGAGATCTTCCAGAAGGAGCTCCTCCTCGACACGATCCTGCAGCGGACGCCCGTCGGCGTGGTGCTGGTCAACGCCATGCAGCGCGTGGCCTACTCGAACTCTGCGGCGCGCGAGCTGTTCGGCGGCGGCACGCGCCTCGACGGTCGGCATTTCGACGAGATCAGCGCCGCCGTGGCCACGCCGCTGCGCGAGGCGCTGACCGCCGGCAGCGACGTCATCTTCAACATCGGCGAGTCGCCCGCCGAGACGTTCCATCTTACCCAGCGGATGTTCCACCTCAACACCCAGCCGCAGCGCCTCGTGCTGCTGGAGCGCTTGACGCCCGAGTTGCGTCGACAGGAGGTCGGCGTCTGGAAGAACGCCATCCGTCTCATGAACCATGAGCTGAACAACACCATCGCCCCCATCAGCTCGTTGTTCCATTCCGCGCGCCACGTCGAGGGCCGCCCCGAGCTCCGCGAGCGGCTGGGCGAGATCTACGACACGATCGAGGAGCGCCTCGAGCACCTCCGCGGCTTCCTCGTTTCGTATGCCGACTTCGCCCGCCTCCCCCCGCCCCGCAAGACCCGCGAGCGATGGAGCGAGTTGCTCGACGAGGTGCGCGTCCTCTACCCGTTCCGCATCGACGGCGCCGTGCCGGACGAGGGCCGCTTCGACCGCGCCCAGCTCCAGCAGGTGCTCATCAACCTGCTCAAGAACGCCCACGAGTCGGGCAGCGACGCGGACGAGATCGCGGTGGCGATCCGCCGCATGCCCCAGGGCACGATGCTCCGCGTCCTCGACCGCGGCCCGGGCATGACGCCGGAGGTGATGCGCCAAGCCCTCCTCCCGTTCTATTCGACCAAACCGGGCGGCACCGGCCTCGGCCTGGCCCTCTGCCACGAGATCCTCGAAGCGCACGGCGGGCGGTTGCATTTGCAGCGGAGGGAGGAGGGAGGGACGGTGGTGACCTGTTGGCTGCCGGAGTGACGCGGGTGTCATCCTGAGCCGCGAAGACGGCGAAGGATCCGTACCGATCTTGCGCCGCGCCCGAAGGTACGGATTCTTCGCCGTCTGCGCGGCTCAGAATGATACCGCCTGTGACCTCCTACCCGAACACGTCCCGCTTCGTGAACAACCCGAACGCCGTGACCAGCGCCGCCCCCGCCCACACCGCCAGCAGCACCAGGCAGAACGTCATCGACATCCCCTCGTACGGCGGCGGCTCGCCGGTGTAGTAGTCGGCCAGCGGCAGGGCGCTGACGAAGAGGTACTTGCCGGCGGTCCAGTCGGGGCTGAGGCGGGTGAGGATCGTGCCGCCGATGAGCGAGGCGAGCATCGTCCCGATCGACGCCGCGCTGGAGCGGAAGATGACGGACAGCATCAGCGCCACCGCGGCCACGGCGAGCAGCGCGTACCAGGTCAGGCCGTAGGCGATGAGCGTGTCCTGCCAGAGCGGGAGCTGGCGCACCGCGTCCATCTTCAGCGACTCGCGGGCGAGCTGGAAGCCGCTGAACGTCGGCGCCGTCCAGCCGCGCGCGGGGAGGAACGGCGCGGAGATGCAGTAGGCCAGCACCGCGCCGCTGAGCAGCGTCACGGTGGCGAAGATCCAGAGCGTCACGAGCTTCGAGAGCAGGATCTTCCACCGCCGCACGGGACGCGTCAGCAGCAGCTTGTCCGTCCCCTCCGCATGCTCCGCCGAGACGATGTCGCTCCCCAGCACGGAGATGAGCAGCGGCAGCAGCAGGAACCCGGCGACGTTCGCAAAGCCGCGCACGAAGAACGGCGCAGTGGGCCGGTTCGGCTCGATGTCATGGTCGAGATAGAACTGCAGCCGGTTGATCTCCGCCCGCAACGACCGCGCCCACGTCGGGTTCATGTTCCCCCGCCGCAACGCGTTGTTCATCGACGCCACCCGCTGCTGCGTCTCCGCCCGCCAGTTCCGGTCCTTCGCATTCCGCTGCTGCTGCCGGTACTGCCCGTACGAAACGATGGCCAGGATCGCCACCAGGATGCCGATCACGATGGCGAACCTCTTGCGGCGCAGGACCTTGAGCGTTTCGTTTTGGATGAGCGCGCGCATGTTCAAAGGCGGATTGAGAATTGAGAATTGAGAATTGAGAAAAAAAGCGGCGAGTCAGGCAGCAGTGCGGTTTTCATCCTCAATTCTCAATTCTCAATTCGTCCCTCATCCCACCGTCTCTCCACCCGTCGCGTCGAGGAACATCTCCTCCAGCGTCTGCACCCGCGGCCGCGCGGAGTACAGCGTCACGCCCTCCTCCACCAGCGCGGCGATGATCGGCGGCGCCTCGCTCTCGTCGATCGGCACGAACAGCCGCCCATGATCGGGCGTGAACGCCACCTCCCGCCGCCGCAGCACCTCCTCGGCGCGCGCGACGTCGGCGACGTGGAACTCCATCGCCCTCTGATTGGAGATCAGCTCTTTGACGCCGCCCGCGCGGAGGATGCGGCCGCGGTGGATGATCGCCACGCGGTCGCACATCAGCTCGATCTCCGCCAGCAGGTGGCTCGACACGAACACCGCCAGCGACTCCTCGGCCGCCAGGATGCGCAGCAGCTCGCGGATTTCGCGGATGCCCGCCGGGTCGAGGCCGTTCGCCGGCTCGTCGAGAATCAGCACCCGCGGCTTCCCGAGCAATGCCTGCGCGATGCCCAGCCGCTGACGCATGCCGAGCGAGTACGTGCCGACGCGCTGGTCGAGGCGGTGGGCCAGGTCGACCAGCGACGCCACGCGCTCGATCTCCGTGCGCGGCGCGCCGAGCATCCGGGCGAAGTGCTCCAGGTTCTCCCGGCCGGTCATGAAGCGGTAGAGGTCGGGGCTCTCCACGATGCAGCCGATACAGCGCATGGCCCGCTCGAAGTCGTGGCGGATGTCGTACCCGCAGATGGCCACCGTGCCGGAGGTCGGCTTGATCAGGCCGACCAGCATGCGGATGGTCGTCGTCTTCCCCGCGCCGTTCGGCCCGAGGAAGCCGAAGACTTCGCCGGCCACGAGATCGAACGAGACGTCATCGACGATCGTCCGCTTGCCGATCACTTTGGTGAGCGAATGCGCGGAGAGGGCGGGGGCGGTCATGCGTGGGCGGTCATGGTACCGTGCCGCAGCCATGCGACGCCTCCTCTATTGGTACCTTCCGGTGACGGCCGCGCTGGTCGGCGTGGCCGTATTCGGCGCGGGCCTCTGGTGGTATCTCACCGGCAATGTCGGCTCCGCCGTCACCGTGCCGACGCAGACCGCGATCACGCGGCGCGCACCGCGCGGCGTCGTGGTCCCCATCATTCTCGGCGACTCCCTCGCCCGCGGCACCGGCGACGACACCGGCCTCGGCATCGGCGGCCGCCTCAACGACGAGCTGCAGAAGCGCCAGGTGAACGCGAAGAAGACGGTGAACCTCGCCGTGAACGGCGCGCGCACCGCCGACCTTCTCCAGCAGCTCTCGCATCCGAGCGTCCGCTCGCTTCTCGGCGAGTCGAACGTGATCATCCTCTCCATCGGCGGCAACGACCTCTGGGGCGGCACCGACTGGCGCAACGCCCCGCCGCGCGACCCGGAGGCGACGATGAACACGGTGCTCGAGCGCATCGGCGACGCGGTGAAGATCGTGCGCGATGCGAACCCGCGGGCGCGCGTCTTCATCATCGGCCTCTACAACCCCTTCGCCGCCACGCCCTTCGGCCCGCAGCTCTCGGCGCTCGTCAACCGCTGGAACGCGCGCCTGGTGGAGCGCTTCGGCACCGATCCGAACATCATCGTGGTCCAGACCTCGGACCTCTTCGCATACCACGACCGCCTGTCGCTCGACCGCTTCCATCCGGGAGGGGAGGGCTACGCCTTGATCGCGCGCCGCATCGCGGACGCGATCTAGCCGGCACGCCCGCTCACCGCGGTCGGCGCCGCGTCCCGGTCGTCAGCTCCGCCCGCCACGCCCCACGTCCATGCGTGAACGCGTACACCGCGGGACCGCGCACGCCCTGCCCGATGACGACGCATTCCGTGACCACGGCGGCGAAGCCGGTGTTCTCTACCTCCCAGCTCGCTCCACCATCGGTAGAAGCGAAGATGCCGAGGTCCGTTCCGAGGTATAGGCGGGTGGTTTGCGTCGGATCGATGGCCAGCGAATGGACGGGGATGTCCGGCAGTCCGTTGTCCAACGCGGACCAGGTGATGCCGGCGTCGGTCGATTTCCAGACGTGCGAGCCGCCGAAGCCGGCATAGGTCGCGTAGACGACGTCGGCATTGAATGGATCGAAGGCGATGGAGGAGACGTAGCCGCTCCGCGGCGAGACGCGCGCCCATTCGGTCGTTGCGTTGGCGGTCGTCGCCTGGTCGGTGCGGAGGAGGACGCCGGCGTTCGTGCCAGCCAGCACGCGGTCGGCGTGCCCGGGAGCGACGGCGAGAGCGCTGACCTGGCCGGCATCGCTCGGCAGCACCGTGCTGGCCTGCGACCAGATGCCGGTGGCCTCGTTCGAGCGCGATAAATGCCGGCCGCCGATCCAGATGCGGTTGTGATCGTTCGGGTCGATCTGGAACGGCGTGACGAAGAGGTAGTCGTCCGGCGGCGGCCCCACCGGGCGGAACGAGCGGCCGCCGTCGGCGGAGACGGCGAGGTTGCCGAACTGCGACTCGGTGACGATTTTCTGCGAGTTGACCGGATCGACGGCGACGTACGCGCCGTCGCCGCCCCACGGCTGGGTCCAGCGGTCGGGGCCGTCGGCGACGGTGCCGACGAGCGTGCCGTTGTCCTGCGCGCCGCCGAGGAAGGAGCGACCATCGGGGAACGGAGCGCCGTGGTAGAACTGCGTCACGCCGTAGCTGTGGTTGAGCGAAGTCCACGCGACCTTGCTCGCCGTATCCTGGCAGACGCCGTTCGTGCCGCTCCCGACCGCCGCATTGGCGTTCTCCGTCCTGTAGACACCGCCGTCGTTCGTGGCGAACATGGTCTGGTTCGTATCGCCGTCATAGCGCGGATGGAAGACGATCGCATGCTGATCGGCATGGACGAAGGACGACTTGTTGTCGTCGGTCCACCAGTACGAGGCGACGCCCCAGTTGCGCCCGCCGTCGTCGGAGCGGAAGAGATCGACCCCCGCCGCCCACACCCGCTCCGGGTTGGTCGGATCGACGGCGATGACGTTGCAGTGCCACCCCATCTGCACCCCGACCGCAAAGTTCTGCCTCCCGTTGCAAACCGCCTGATAGACGGAGATCGCATTCGTGAGCAGCGTCCGATTGAGCCGCTCGACGTCGGTCGCCGAGGCGAGCGTCCGCCAACTGCCCGCGTCGCCGTTGTCGTCGGAGCGGAAGACGGCGTGCAGCCCCTGGTCGGGATTGCGCGCCGCAAGTGCGTAGATCGTCGACGGCTGCGATGGCGCGATGGCCAGGGTGGTGCGCGACATCCCTTCGTCTCTCAAGACCGCTTCCCATTGCGCGTCGGTCTGTGCGTTCTTGGCCCGATAGACGGTAGCCTGCTCGAAAATCCCGCATGAGGCGAAGAGGTAGTCGCCGTCCTGATCTCCTCGTAACGCAAGGTCCAGGCACCCGCCCTTCACGGTCGTGTCGACCACCCTTGTCCAGGTTTCGCCCGCGTCGCCCGACCGCCACACGCCCGTCCGCGTGGCCGCGTACAAGCGCTGCGAATCATGCCCACTGATGGCGAGATCGTTCACCCACCGGAAGTCGTCGTTGTCGTCGGTGGAGGGGAGGATGTTCCACGTCGTTCCCCCGTCGTGGGTGACATAAATCCCATTACCGCGCAACGGCAACGCCGTCCCCCGCACCTCCTCCCTGAAGTACCCCTCCCCGGTGCCGGCGAAGAGCGTCTCCCGATCCCGCGGATCCTGCACCAATGAGTTGATGGCCAGGTTCTGCAGCCCATCGCCCACCGGCTGCCAATGCCCCCCGCCGTCATACGACTTCCAGATCCCCCCCGACACCCCACCCGTCCACATCAGGTCGTTGTCGACCGGGTCGATCACCAGCACCCGCGTCCGCCCCCCGATGTTGCCGGGCCCGAGAAACGTCCACCCTCCCACGCCCTTCGCCTGGTTCTGCCGCGGCTCGGTGTCATGCCGCCCCATCCCCGCCATCCGGACGCGCGCCGCCTCATACAACCGGTGCGGACTCACGCCCGCCGGCGCCTGCCGCTTCATCGCGTAGTAGTCGGCCGCCTCCTGGGGGTTGTCGAACGCCTCCCGCTCCCGTTCGCTGTCAAAGTGCGAGCAAGCGAGCACGAGCAGGACGAGGAGCAGGGGCAGTCGGCGCATAGCCAAGAGTGTACGGACGCGGACGCGAGGACGTCCGCAAACATTCAGCGACGGGTTGGCGGTGCGCGCATTTCGCGGTATTTCGCTCCGCGTCGAGAGCGGTGCGACCGTCGTCACGCGCGCGCTACAACTGCCGGCAGCGTGCGGCTTCAAATGAAGTCCGACTTGCGTCTCGTTCGGCTGCGAGGGGAAATCGTGCTGCCGAATACATAGTTAGGCCGTCCGTGGCCACAACGCTCCGCGTCCTTGAGACTTTCTGGTCGAACGGACCGTGAATTGTGTGTGCGTGCTTCCCCCTCGCAGCTCACCGCGTCGCGAGATTGCGGGCCGCGACCAGCAAAACGCGCCTCCCGCACGCACCGGTGTGCACGCGGTCCCCTTCACGCCCGCCCACCGCCCGCGGTAGCCCACATGCACACCGGTGCTTCACTCCCATCCGGCGCACGCTCGTCGCGGCCCTGACAACGTGCGCCGCCCTCCCTCGCGCGCCGAACTCACGAATGCATGCCGTGACACCGCGGTTGCACATCGCTCCTGCTGATGGCTCGTTAGTCGCGGCAACCGCCGCGCCACGGCGCGGGACCGTGAATTCGGCGCGCTCCCGCCCGACTAGCCGCTGCTCCCGCCCGGCGAACGCTCTCGTGAGCCTTTTTTTAATATGATCGAACGATGGCAGCCATGAGCATCTACGATTGGAGCCAGATCGCCGACATTTTCCAGGAGGGGCTTGTGCTGGGAAACGGCGCGAGCATCGCGATCGACACCTGCTTCACCTACAACGAACTCCTCACCGCTGCAAGAGTGGAAGGTCTTATCACCAGCGAGCTCGAGCTTGTCTTCCACTATCTCGGCACGATGGATTTCGAACTCGTGCTGACGATGCTCTGGCACGCGCATCATGTCAACGCCGCCCTCCAGATCACCGACTCCGTGACAACCAAAGCTTACGAAAGCTTGCGCGCCGCGCTTATCGAAATCGTGCGCAGGCATCACGTCGCATATGAAGTTGCCGAGCCTCATCTCCCGGCTATTCATGCCTTTCTTAAGCGCTTCAAGACGGTCGCTTGTCTGAACTACGACTTGATACCGTATTGGGCCATCATGCTGGGCAACCAACAATATGGGACCTGGTTCAAAGATGCCTTTCTGAACGGTGTATTTCACGAAAATTGGCGACGTTTTCGTGCGGCGTACAACGCGTCCGGCGCGACACTGGTGTTTTATCCTCACGGAAATCTCGCGTTAGTCTCCGACCTCGACGGCACTGAGCAAAAAATATCGCTGACGGAGCGCGTCGGGCCGGCACTTCTGTGGATCGGAGGTTTGCTGCACGAAATCGTAAAGCAGTGGAAACTCGGCATTGTACGTCCGCTCTTCGTTGCCGAGGGTCTCAGCTCTCAAAAAGTCGCCGCCATTAGCCGTAGTCCATATCTGCGTACCGTTTACGACCAGATACTACCCGAGCTTGGCGACGCTGTGGCGGTTTACGGATGGGCAGCATCAGACAATGACGTGCACATTGCAAAACAGATCGTGCGCGGAACGTCTAAGCTCGCCTTTTCGGTACATCGTGGCTTAGGTGATGAAGGCGCGCAGGCATATTGCCTCGACGTTTACACGCAAATGAAGAAACTCCGATGGAACATCGAAATCTGGTTCTATTGGGCCGACAGCCCCGGCGTGTGGCTGAATCCGTAATCCGGCGGCCTAACTTTGGTGTGAAGCTGGCACGGCCCGGCGCTGGCCCGCCGGCCGAGCCGGCTGCGTTATAGCCAGCGTCACGGCGTCACGGCCGTTGCAGGTCGCGACTCGATTCTTCGAACGTTATTCGCGGCAACGGCCGCGCCGCTCAGGCTTCGGCACGCGGGACCGGCCGTGCAGCTTACACCAAGGACGTTAGGCCGACTGGACGCTATGTGGATTCGGACTGCCACGGTTGTGCTATCGTTTTCCGCATGCCGATCAGTGATACCTCGCCCGGCGCCGCGGTGCACCAGCTCAAGCTCTATCGTGAAGCGGGACCGTCCCGTCGGGCGCAGATTGCCGTCGACCTCAGTGACGCCGTTCGCGCGACCGCAATGGCAGGGATTCGGCGACGGCATCCCGAATACTCCGAGCGCGAGGTCGCGGCGGCATTTCTTCGGATGGTGTACGGCTTCGGTAAGCAGAGTTGACCGTCAAGCTCGTTTTCGAGAAGCTGCGGGCTGCACTTGATGCTGCTGACATCCCCTATTTCGTGACGGGCTCTTTCGCGAGCTCGGCGCATGGCGTACCACGCTCCACGAACGACATCGATGTCGTGATCGCGCCGACGGCCAATCAGTTGAAGCAATTACTGGAACAGCTTCGCGATGCGGAGTTCGCGACGGATCTGAGACCCGCTCGATGCGTTTGCACGTAACGCACTCTTCAATACTATGGATAACGCGACACTATGGATAACGCGACGCTCTGGAAAGTGGACCTTATTTTCAAGCAGCCGACGCCGTTCGACGAAGCGCGGTTCTCTCGCCGTGATGTCGTTGATATTGCCGGTGTGCATCTTTACACCGCGAGCCCGGCTCGTAACGAAGCTATGGTGGGCGAAGCTGGGTCAGTCTGAAAAGCAGATCACCGATGCCGCAGGGATCATCCAGGTTCAGGGCGAGAGCCTCGACATAGGATACGTGGATCACTGGGTGACTGCGTTGGGGCTCGAGCAGCAATGGGCTGCTGCGCGGAAACAGACGGGTTAGAAAAGAAGTAGGTGTCCTGGTTGCCGGCCGACGGCCGGCAACCAGGACACGGAACGACGCGCTATGACGCCGGCCGCGTGAAGATCGACGGGTCGACCGTCGGGTTCACGTCGATCGTCTTGACCGTGCCGCCGCCCGTCTTCTCGCCGTTGGTGGTCAGCGTGTAGGCGGTGGGGAGATTGAGGCCGCCGAATTGTTTCCACTCGCTGTAATCCGTCGTCTGCTCGCCCATGCGGCCTTGCGAGACCTTGCGCAGGAGGCGGCCGGTGGCGGGGTCGATGTACCACTTGCTCGTCGTCGCGCCGGTGTTCACTTCCAGCACCTGGGCGGTGACGTCGCCCACCTTTTCCGTCCCCGTCACATTGAACGTATAGGCGGGGTTGTCGGCGTTCTTGAGGATGGCCACCAGCTCCGCCTTCATCTCGTTGCGCACCATGCTCGACTGCGACGAGGGGATGTCCTGCAGGCCCTGCGGCGTGGACATGAACGCCGTATCCGCCGTGTAGACCTGGGTCATCTCGCCCATCGGCGTCTTGATCACGCGGCGCGACGCGTCGGGGTAGCGCACCGTCGAGTCGACCTCCACCTCCATCGGGCCTTGCGGGCCCTGGGCGGTCATGGTCATCACCGTATGCACCGCGTTCACCGCGTCGATCTTCGCCTTGCCACCGACGAAATCGCGCAGTTTGTGAACCAGCGCCGTGCCGTCGGCGGACGTCTTGGCCGGAGCGGCGGCGGAAGGGCCAGCGGCGGACGGCTTCGCGCCCGGCTCCGGGATGGTGATGTCGATCGTCTTGACCGTGCCGAGGGACGACATCGGCTTGTCGAAGTCCTTCTCCTTGCCGACCACGAGGAGGGCCACCTGATCGGGATGCACGTACTGCTTGGCCACGCGCGCCACGTCCGCGGCCGTGACCTTCTCCACGTTCTTCGCGTACTGCTGCCACCAGTCGGCGGGGTAACCGTAGAACTCGAGGCCCATGCGCTGGTTGAGCACCTTGGCCTTCGAGTCGGAGTTAAAGATGAAGGCATTGAGGATCGACTCCTTGGCCAGGGCGAGCTCCTCATTCGTGAACGGCTGATTGTGCAGCGCCGCGAGCTGCCCCTTGAGGGCATCGATGGCCTGCGCCACGGAGCCGCTCTTGGTGCCCATCGAGACGCGGAAGAGTGCGGGGTGATCCCACTCCGCGCCGACGCCGCCGCCGACGCTGTAGGCCAGGCCCAGCTTCGAGCGGATCTCGTTCATGAGGCGTCCGGAGAACCCGCCGCCGAGGATCTCGTTCATGACCAGGAGCGGGTAGTAGTCGGGGTTGTTGCGGGTCGTGCCGGCGTGGACGAGGTTGATATAGGCCTGCGTCACGTCGTCCTTGGGGATGAAATAGACGCCGGGCGCGGCGGGGGTGCCGCCGGCCGGCGCGGCTTTCGGCGCGGCGGGGCCCTTCGGCCAGGCGCCGAACGTCGAGCGCAGCTTCTGCTCCATTGCGGCCGAGTCGAAGTCGCCGACCAGGCCGAGGATGATGTTGTTCGGATGGGTGTACTTTTTGTGGAAGGCGAGCAGGTCGTCGCGGGTGATCGAGGCGATCGTCGCGTACTCCGGCTGCCGCGCGTAGGGCGAGTCCGTGCCGTATCCGAGGCGTGCGGTCTCGCGGCCGGCGATGCCGAGCGGCTCGTCGTTGCGGCGGGAGATGTTGGTATTGGCCTGCGTCTTGGCCAGGTCGATCTTCTCCTGGCGGAAGGCGGGGTGCTGCAGGACGTCGACGAAGATGGGGAAGACCGTGTCGAAGTCGCCCTTGAGCGTATCGAACGTCACGCTGGCCGAGTCGTCGCCGCCGAACGTCTCCACGCGCGCGGCGCGCGACTCGAGCAGCTCGTCGAGCTGATCGCCGGTCTTCGAGTCCGTGCCGCCGGTGCGCCACGCCTGGCCGTAGATGCCGGCCAGGCCGGCCTTCTCGGCCGGGACGTCGCGGCCGCCGCCGCGGATGCGCGCCGTCCCGCGGATGAGCGGCAGCTCATGGTCTTCCTGGAGGAAGATCACCATCCCGTTGTCGAGCTGGATGCGCTTCGGCTGGGGCATCGTGAACGAGCGCAGCGCGGGCGTCTTGATCTCCCGGTAGTCCTTCACCTGCGCGGCCGCGGAGCCGGCCACGAGCACGAGGCCCGCCGCGAGTGCGGCCGCATGATTGCGGAGCGATCTCATTTCGTGTCTCCCTTCGCCGCCGGAGCGGCCGCGACCCGCTCGATCACGCCGATGGTGCGGTTGTTCGGCACGAACGTCGCGTTGGCCACGCGGCGGATGTCGGCCGCCGTCACTTTGTCGATGTCGTCGATGTCGCGGAAGAGCTGGCGCCAGTCGCCGTACAGCGTCTGCGACTCGGCCAGTTGCAGGGCCAGCCCGGCGTTGTTGTCCAGGCGGCGGAGCAGGCCGGCCTTGGCCCGCGTCTTGACCGACTGCAGCTCATCGGCCGGAACGTCCTCGGTTTTGAGCCGCTCGATCTCCGCGTGCATCGCCTCGGCGATCTCCGCGTTCGTGTGGCCGGGCGTCGGGACGCCGACGAAGGTGAAGAGGTTCGGGTACTTGTCGCCCGGGAAGCCGTTGAAGCCGGAGGCCTGTGCGGCGATCTTCTTGTCCCGCACCAGCGTCTTGTAGAGGCGCGACGTCCGACCGCTGGACATGAGCATGGAGATGACCGAGTAGGTCGCGTCGTCCGGATCGGTGACCGCCGGCCGGTGGTAGCCCTCCAGGTAGAACGGCTGCGACTGCTCGCGCAGCGTGACCGTCCGCTCCGCGCGCTGGGGCGGCTCGGTGGTGCGCAGCGCCGGCGGCGCGGGAGACTTCGGCAGCCGGCCGAAGTACTTCTCCAGCACGGGCATCACATCAGCGGCCTTCACGTCGCCCACGATGGCGATGACGGTGTTGGCCGGCACGTAGTACTTCGCGTAGAAGGCCGCCGCGTCGGTGGCGGAGAAGGAGGAGAGGTCGCTCGGCCAGCCGACCGTCGGCTGCCCGTACGGATGGGCGGCGAACGCGGTGGCCAGGAACTGCTCGATGAGCCGCCCGGTGGGGCTGCTCTCGGTGCGCATCCGCCGCTCTTCCGTCACGACGTCGCGCTCCTTGTAGAACTCGCGGAAGACGGGGTGGAGGAAGCGCTCCGACTCCAGGTACGCCCAGAGCTCGAAGCGGTTCGAGGGCAGTGAGTAAAAGTACGCCGTCTCGTCGCTGGCCGTGAAGGCGTTCACGCCGACGGCCCCCGCGCGGTCGACGATCTTGCTGAACTCGTTGGCCACGACGTACTTGTTCGCCTCGTCTGTGGCGGTCTTCCACGCGGCCTCGAGCTCCTTCACCCGCGCCTGATCGGGCGTGGTGCGGCTGCGCTCGGCCTGGTAGGCGGCGTAGGTGTCTTCCACCTTCTGCAGGGCGGCCTTTTCTTTTTCATAGTCGCTCGTGCCGATGACGTTCGTCCCTTTGAACGCCATGTGCTCGAACATGTGCGCCAGGCCGGTGATGCCGGGCACTTCCTGCGCCGAGCCGGTGTTGACCACCGTGGCGTACGAGAAGACCGGCGCCTCGGGGCGCTCCATCACGATGAGGGTGAGACCGTTGTCGAGCTTCCGGACGGTGGTGCGCTTCTCGAACGAGGCGAGGTCCTGCGCCTGCAGGGACGTCACCGCGATGAGGAAGAGCGCCGCCGACCAGATTCTGATCCGAACTGCTCCCATGTTTCCTCCTCTTTTTGAATGCCAGGGCGTGATTGTATGCGCCGCCGCCGGCACTGCGTATACGAACCGCACCCCAGCCCGTTTCGCTTCCGTAAATGATGTAGGGCCGGCTCTCCAGGCGGCCTCCGCTCAGCCTGCTTGTCGGTCGGCCCTGCGGAGATGCGCAACCGGTGCCGGAAAACGGAGCGTTCGCTCGCCCGCCAGGAGCCGGGCGCTGG
>DATEOX010000752.1:0-7769 GCA_035273585.1 Thermoanaerobaculia bacterium | reverse complement strand
CTGGAAGAGGTCCGCGAGGCCGCCGCGCCGGAAGTCATCCCGGCGGATGCCACCGACGGCGCCTCTCCGGCCGCGCCGTTCCACAACGAGAACATGACGCTCGCCGAGCGGATGGAGCTGGCCAAGAACGGCGACCTGAAGACGAAGCTTTTCGCCGCCATGGCCCAGACCGACTGCGGCGCCTGCGGCTGGGACTGCGAGGGTTACGGCGAGGCGCTGGCCACCGGCGAGACGAAGGACATCACTCTGTGCGTCCCCGGCGAGACCGAGACGCTGGACATGCTCAAGCAGTTGATGACCGAGGCGGGGATGGAGCACGAAGGCTAGATGTCCGACACCACCCCCACCCCTCCTCCCGCGGCACCCGCCGCACCCGCCGCGCCTCCCGCGCGCACGGCTGAGGAGATCCTGCGCGATCCGCTGGTGGCCGGCCCGATCGCCCGCTACACGGACGCCGTGACCGGGGCGAAGGAGTTCGCCGGCGAGCTGACGCTCTTCATCGACCGGACGCGCATCGTCGAGGTCTGCCGCTCCTTCAAGGACGACGGCTGGAACTACCTGGTCGACCTCACCGGCGTCGACTACTCGAAGTTCCCCGGCCACACCGGCCCCCGCTTCTCCGTCTCCTACACGCTCTACTCCTTCCGCCGCAACGCCCGCGTGCGCCTCCGCGTCTGGACGGACGAGGGGTCGCCCGTCCCGTCGGTCACGTCGGTCTGGAAGACGGCCAACTGGCACGAGCGCGAGACGTACGACATGATGGGCATCCGCTTCGCCGACCATCCGAACCTGGAGCGGATCCTGATGTGGGAAGGCTTCAACGGCTACCCGCTGCGCAAGGACTTTCCGATCCGCGGCATCGACACCGGCGCGCGCATCTATCCAGAGGTCTTCCCCGCCGGCGGCGGCCCGAAGCCCGGCTCGACGGGCAAGAACGAGAAGGACGTCAACCTCTGGAAGGGCGAGTGGGACGCGTACGGCGTCTCGCCCGTGGCGGAGATCGCCGGCGGAAAGAAGGCGCAGCAGGCGCCGGCTCCGGAGCTGGCGGGCGTGGTGGCCGACACGGCCAAGCCGACCGAAGAGGCGCCGTGGCATGACCCGGACAAAACGCTCAGCGAGCGGATGGACCTGGCCAAGGGCGGCTCGCTGAAAGACAAGCTCTTCGCCGCCATGGCCCAGACGGACTGCACCGCCTGCGGCTGGGACTGCGAGGGCTACGCGGCGGCGCTGGCGTCGGGCGAATCGAAAGACATCACGCTTTGCGTCCCGGGCGAAGAAGAGACGGAGTCGATGCTCAGAAAACTGATGGCCGAGGCGGGGAAGCTATGAGGATCACGCGTGTCATCCTGAGGCGCGAAGACGCCGAAGGATCTCCCGGCACGAGGAGATCCTTCGGCGTCGCCGCGCCTCAGGATGACAGACGGGGTGAGCGCCATGTTTGACGTCCACGAAATGGAGGTCAATTTCGGGCCGCAGCATCCGTCGACCCACGGGGTGCTGCGCGTCCTGCTGAAGATCGACGGCGAGCGGATCATCGACGCCAAGCCGGTCATCGGCTACCTCCACCGCGGCACGGAGAAGCTCTTCGAGCACATGGCCTATCCGCAGTGCATCCCGCACACGGACCGGATGGATTACGTCGCCGCGGCCACGAACAACCTCGGGTTCGTCGAAGCGGTCGAGAAGCTGATGGGCATCACGGCCCAGATCCCGAAGCGCGCGCAGCTCATGCGCGTGATGCTCTCCGAGCTGCAGCGCATCTCCTCGCACCTCCTCTGGCTGGCCACGCACGCCATCGACATCGGCGCCATGACCCCGTTCTTCTACTGCTTCCGCGAGCGCGAGGAAGTCCTCGACCTCTTCGAGAAGTACTGCGGCGCGCGGCTGACCCTCAACTGCATGCGCATCGGCGGCATGCCGGACGACCTGCCGCCCGGCTGGCTCGACGACCTCGAGGCCTTCATCGGCAAGTTCGAGGCGGCCGTCGACGAGTACGAGTCGCTCCTGACGAACAACCGCATCTGGAAGCGCCGCACGGTCGGCATCGGCGTGATCTCGCCGGAAGAGGCGTGGGACTGGGGCATCACCGGCCCGCCCCTGCGCGGCTCGGGCGTGGAGTGGGATCTCCGCCGCGCCCAACCCTACGAGTGCTACCCCGAGCTGGAATTCGAGATCCCCATCGGCCGCAACGGCGACACCTACGACCGTTACCTGGTGCGGATGATCGAGATGCGCCAGTCCCGCCGCATCCTCGAGCAGTGCATCCCGCTGGTCAAAGCCACGCCCGCCGGCGACATCAAGGCCCGCATCTCCCGCGTCGTGCGCCCGCCCGAGGGAGAGGTCTACCACTCCGTCGAGTCCCCGAAAGGGGAGCTCGGCTACCACATCGTCAGCGACGGCAAGACCCAGAACGCCTACCGCTGCCGCGTCCGCCCGCCGTCGTTCGTCAATCTCCAGGCGCTGCCGGCGATGGCTCGCGGCCATCTCGTCTCCGATCTCGTGGCTCTCATCGGCACGATCGATATCGTTCTTGGTGAGGTGGATCGATGATGGGATTGAGGATTGAGGATGGAGGATTGAGGATGACGAGGGGATTAGAGCCAATCCTCAATCCTCAATCCTCAATCCTCAATCCGGCCACACCAGAGGAGGCAGTGCCATGAATCCATGGATGCAATATCTGGTCTGGCCGGTGGTCAAATTCCTCATCGCCTTCCTCATCGTCCAGGTCATCGTCGCGGCCATGAACTGGGTCGAGCGGCGTCTGCTCGGGCTCGTGCAGGCGCGGCTCGGGCCGAACCGCGTCGGCTACAAGGGGCTGCTGCAGATCATCGCGGACCCGATCAAGTTCCTGCTCAAGGAAGACATCGTGCCGGCCCAGGCGGAGAAGGTGGCCTACTTCCTCGGCCCCATCGTGCCGCTCATCCCGGCCTTCCTCGTCTTCTGCCTCATCCCGTTCGGGCCGCCGCCGACGTTCGCCGTCACGCGGGTCAACGTCGGGCTGCTGCTCATCCTGGCCCTCACCTCCACCGGCGTATACGGCATCATCCTCGGCGGCTGGGCCTCGAACAACAAGTACTCGCTGATGGGCGGCCTCCGCTCGGCGGCGCAGATGGTCTCCTACGAGGTGCCGTTCGGGCTTTCCATCGTCGGCGTCCTGATGCTCTGCGGCAGCTTCGATCTCGTGCGCATCGTGCAATACCAGGAGGCGCGCGTCTGGAACGTGCTGCCCCAGCTCGTGGCGGCATTCATCTTCTTCGTGGCCATGAACGCGGAGAACAACCGCACGCCGTTCGACCTCCCCGAGGCCGAGTCGGAGCTGGTGGCCGGATATCACACCGAGTATTCGGCGATGAAGTTCGCCTTCTTCATGCTCGCCGAATACTCCGCCATGCTCGTCAACTGCTGCCTGATGGTCAGCCTGTTCCTCGGCGGCTGGACGCTGTCCGTCGGCGGCATCGGCCTGACCACGTCCGTCCTGCGCGGCATGGGCATCTGGGGCGGCCTCCTCGGCGCGCTCATCTTCTTCGTGAAGGTGATGGCCTTCATGATGGTGTACATCTGGTTCCGGGCCACCTTCCCCCGCTTCCGTTTCGATCAACTGATGGACCTCGGGTGGAAGTGGATGATCCCGCTCGCCCTGGTCAACATCTTCGTCACCGGCATCATCCTTCTCGCCGCGCCGGAAGTGCGCATCGGGAAGATCAACTACTGGGTCGGCGAGGGGGTGCTCTCCGTCGCCGGCGCGATCGTGCTCGCCACGATCCTCTTCCTGCTCATGCGCAAGCCTCGCCCAGCCGAGGCCAAGGGGCTCCATGCAAGTCGAGTATCCGAAGCCTAAGTGGACCGACAAGTTCCTCCTCCTCGACCTGTTCGAGGGGCTGAAGACCACCTTCCGGGAGCTGTGGAAGCCGAAGGTGACGATCCGCTATCCGGAAGAGCGGATGGAGCCGGCCGACCGTTTCCGCGGGATGTTCCGCTTCTCCTACGACCGCTGCATCGCCTGCAAGCTCTGCGCGGTAGCCTGCCCCATCGACATCATCTACATCGACGTCCACGACGAGACGCTGGAGGTCGACGGCAAGAAGAAGAAGGTCAAGGTCCTCGACCGGTACGACATCGACGTGAAGCGCTGCATGTTCTGCGCGCTCTGCGAGGAGGCCTGCCCGACGAAGCCGAAGTCGATCTGGCTGACCACCAAGACGTACGAGCTGGCCACGTACGACCGCAACGACCTCTACTTCAACATGCAGGAGCTGGAGTACTGGGACGACCGCCCGCACTACACGGGGCTGCCGGCCGAGGAAGAGAAGAAGAAGCTTGAAGGAGGAACGATGAACGCGGAAGGATGAACGATGAACGGGGCCGGCCCAGATCCGGTTCATCGTTCATCCTTCATCGTTCATCGTTCGAGCATCATGGACGCGCTCACCGGCAACATGCCGCTCTTGGTCTTCATGGTCATCGGGACCGTGGCCGTGGCCTCGTCGATCCTCGTGGTGGCCATGCGCAACCCGGTGCACTCGGCGCTCTTCCTCCTGCTCACCTTCCTCTGCGTGGCGGTACTGTTCGTGATGAAGGGGGCGGAGTTCGTCGGGGCGGTGCAGGTGCTCGTCTACGCGGGCGGCATCATGGTCCTGTTTCTGTTCGTGGTGATGCTGATCAACGTTCGGCACCTGCCGGACGAGAAGGTGCTGTCGGCGTTCTGGAAGGGCGGCCTGCTCGTCGCCCTCGCCCTGTTCGTCCTCTTCGCCACCATCGTTCGTCCCGGCGTCTACCACGAGCGGGTGAACAAGCCGACCCGCCTGCGCGCCGTCGGCACGTACCGCGTCCGCCGCATCCACAACGCCGACGGCACGATCACCCGCAAGCCATACGTCCGTTACGCCCGCCCGGTGGGCAACTCCGAGGCCGTGGGGATGGCGCTGTACCGCGACTACCTCGTGCCCTTCGAGGTCGCGTCGCTGTTCCTCCTCGTGGCCATGATCGGCGCCATCGTCCTCGGCAAACGCCAACTGAGCGCCGCCGAGGAAGAGACCGTCCCGCAGTACATCCTGGAGAAGACGGAGACGGAGAAGGAAGTGAAGGAGTTGATCAGTGCCTAACCGAATTGAGAATTGTGAATTGAGAATTGAGAATTGGAGAACCGGCCACGGCACCCGCATTCTCAATTCTCAATTCTCAATTCTCAATTCGCCGACTCATACGACGGAGGCGCAAGTTGCCAAGCACTGAGGCGTACCTCATGCTCAGCGCCACCTTGTTCGCCATCGGCCTCCTCGGCGTGATCATCCGCCGCAACATGATCACCGTGCTGATGTCGATCGAGCTGATGCTCAACGCGGTGAACATCAACCTCGTGGCGTTCTCCGAGCGGCTCTCGTCGCTGGAGGGGCAGATCTTCGCCATCTTCATCATCACCGTGGCGGCGGGGGAGGCGGCGGTGGGGCTGGCCATCATCATCCAGCTCTACCGGCTGCGCAGCTCGATCAACGTCGACGAGGCGAAGGAGCTGAATGGTTAACTGGGGCTTCGTGCTGCTGATCCCGCTCCTGCCGGCGCTCGGCGCGCTAATCAACGGCCTTCGGGCCGCGGCGAGCCCGCACGCGCCGAAGAACAAGCTCGTCACCAACGCCGTCGCTCTCGGCGCGACCGGCCTCTCCGCGCTCCTCGCGGCATGGAGCGTCGTCTCCGCGCACGGCGCGGCGCTCCAGCACAGCTACTACACCTGGATCCCGTCCGGGATCGGCCAGGTGATGGGCGGGAAGGTCGCGAGCTTCGCCGTCGACTTTGCCTTCCGCATCGATCCGCTCTCGTCGACGATGCTGCTGATCGTCACCTGGATCGGCTTCTTCATCCACGTCTACGCGACCGGCTACATGTCGCACGAGACCGGCTATACCCGCTTCTTCACCTACCTCAACCTCTTCATGTTCATGATGCTGTTGCTCGTCCTCGGGGCGAACTACATCGTCATGTTCGTGGGGTGGGAAGGGGTGGGGCTCTGCTCGTACCTGCTCATCGGCTTCTACTACAACAAGAACGAGGCGGCGGACGCCGGCAAGAAGGCCTTCATCGCCAACCGCATCGGCGACTTCGGCTTCATCCTCGGCATCTTCCTCATCTTCAACACCTTCGGCAGCGTCGACTACGCCAAGGTCTTCGGCCTGGCCAGCGCGAATCCGGGCGCGTACGGCGGCATCGCCACGGCCATCTGCCTGCTGCTGTTCGTCGGCGCGTGCGGCAAGTCCGCGCAGATCCCGCTCTACGTCTGGCTGCCGGACGCGATGGCCGGCCCGACGCCCGTCTCGGCGCTCATCCACGCCGCGACGATGGTCACGGCCGGCGTCTACATGGTCGTCCGCTCCAACGTCCTCTTCCGCCTCGCGCCGGACGCGATGGCCGTGGTGGCCATCGTCGGCGCGCTGACGGCGATCTTCGCCGCGAGCATCGGCCTGGCCCAGAACGACATCAAGAAAGTGCTCGCGTACTCGACCGTCTCCCAGCTCGGCTACATGTTCATCGCCGCGGGCGTCGGTGCATTCACGGCGGCCATCTTCCACGTCATGACCCATGCCTTTTTCAAGGCCTGCCTCTTCCTCGGCGCCGGCTCCGTGATCCACGGCTGCGGCGGGGAGCAGGACATGCGCAAGATGGGCGGCCTGAAGCGGTACATGCCGCGCACGCACTGGACGATGCTCGTGGCCACGATCGCCATCGCCGGCATCCCGCCGCTGGCCGGCTTCTTCTCCAAGGACGAGATCCTGGCCGGCGCCTGGGCCTACTCCAAGCCGATCTGGATCCTCGGCGCGATTGCCGCGGGCTTCACGGCCTTCTACATGTTCCGCCTCTACTTCATGACCTTCCAGGGCCGCTACCGCGGCGCCGAGGGGGAGGGGATCGAGGAGTCGGAGCCGGCGCATGGGGGGCACAACCTCATCCCCGACCAGCGCCACCTCGACCAGGGCGACGAGCACAGCGACAAGGCGCACGGCCATCACGAGCACGCGCACGCGCCGCACGAGTCGCCGTGGAGCATGACCGGGGTGCTGGCCATCCTCGCCGCGCTGTCGGTCATCGGCGGCTTCATCGGCGTGCCGGCCGTCCTGGGCGGCTCGCATCCGACCACCTTCCAGCGCTGGCTCTCGCCGGTGCTCCTGCCGCTCGGCGAGCATCACTTCCACTTCCACGAGGGGGAGGCGACGGCGGAGTACCTGCTGATGGCGGTCTCGGTGCTCATCGCCGCGACCGGCATCTTCCTGGCCTGGCGCTTCTACGCGAAGGACCCCGAGTGGACGACGCCGCGCCGATGGGCGCAGCGTTTCGGGCCGGTCTACCGCGTTCTGCTGAACAAGTACTACGTCGACGAGCTGTACAACGCGACGGCCATCCGCTTCACCATGACCCTCTCGTACATCCTGTCGTGGTTCGACGCGCACGTGGTGGACGGGCTCGTGAACCTCACCCGCCACATCACCGTCTTCGTTCTCGGCCACGGCTCGTCGCTCTTCGACCGTTTCGTGGTCGACGGCGCGGTGAACGGCGTGGCCTCCACCGCGCGCGGCGGCTCCGCGCTCTTCCGCCGCATGCAGAGCGGCCTCGTGCAGAACTACGCGCTGATCATGGGCGCCGGCATCGTGCTCATGACCGCCGTCTATCTCTTCCTGAAACCGTGAGGTAGGAATGGGCTTTTACGACAACCCGGGTATCCCGATCCTCTCGATCATCACCTACCTGCCGCTGGCGGGGGCGATCATCCTCATGTTCGC
>DATEOX010000751.1:0-11579 GCA_035273585.1 Thermoanaerobaculia bacterium | reverse complement strand
CCCGGTGTGTGTGCCGAACAACTACGAAGGAGGCGAGGCCGCAATCTGGTACGGCCATCGCGGCCCGGTGACGGCCGAGGTCGACGACGTCTTCCTCGATGGATGGTCGGAGCTGTTCGGACTGCGGATGACCGTCCGCCGCTGGCTGCTGAAGATCATCTCCGTCCTGCTGGGGAAGCGCAGATGGCCGTAGCGGCTACTGCACCCGGAACACGGCGCTCGCCAGTTGCGGATCGGCGTGGGAGTACGTCTTGAGGTTGTTCCCCTTGTCCAGGAGCTGCATCCAGGCGACGTTCCACTGCCCCTTCGCGGCGAGCTTCGGCACGGTGATGCGGGCCACCCACGTATTCGCGTCGCCGGCCGGCGAGAACGAGAAGTAGATGCGCGGCGGCTGGCCGCCTTCCGTCGTCGGGCCCGCCGCCTGGCCGCTCACGCTCGACACGCCGCAGGCGTCGTCGCTCACCGTCACGGTCATGGTGATGGTGCTCACCTCGGCGTTGCTGACGGCGTTCGTATCGAGGACCGCCGTCTCCAGCGCGGGCGGCTTCGAGTCGCATGACTCGCCTCCGAGGTTCAGGCGGACGGCGGCCACGACTGGGCTGTCGACGCGGACGGTGGTCATGTTGTTCGCCTTGTCCTGCATCTGCACCTGCTCGAGCTGCCAGTCGCCGCAGTCGACGCAGGCCGGCGTCGTCACCTCGCACTGCCAGGTGCCGCTCAGCGCGTCGCCGCCGGAGAGGCGGCAGCCGAAGCCGATGCGAGCGAAGTGCGACGGGCTCTGGAAGACGCCGCTGACCATGTTCACGCCCGACTTGTCGTCCTGGGCCGTGACGAACACCGCGTTCTTGTCCCCAGCGCGCATGGTCGGCTTGTCCAGCCAGATCTGCCGCAGCGTCGGCCCGGTCGCGTCGGGCTGCGAGGAGACGACGCGGAACTGCGCGTTGGCCAGCGCCGGCGCGCCCGTGCCGTGGAAGGTCAGGGCCAGCGTGTTGCTCGCATTGTCGGCGAGGTTGAGGTAGTTCACCCGCCAGACGCCTTCCGGCGAGTCCTTGGGGATGACCACGCGCGCGATGTAGCGCGGCGTCTCCCCTTCCCGCTGCAGCGCGAAGCCCTGCAGGCCGCCGCTCGGGCTGATGATCGAGCCGGAGATGGTCCGGACGCCAGAGAGATCGTCCATGGCCGTGACGGCGAGCAGCGTCTCCTCCCCGTCCCGCACGGTCGGCGGGATGAACTGGATGGACATGACCTGCGGCGGCGCGGTGTCGGAGGAGAGGTCTTTCTCCTTCGCCGGCTCCTGCTTCGGCTTGCTCTCGTCGCGCGTGTCGTTCGTCGTCGGATGCGACGTAGAGGACGATGATGATGATGATGATGACGAGCTGCCGCCGATCAGGTTCGCGATCGGCCGCAGCAGGCGCGAGACGGTCGACTCGCTCTTGGCCGGCTTCTCGGCCGTGGGGAGGTTCTCATCCTCCTGCGGGCCGGCAGTCGCGCGCTCCGGACGGGAGGCCATCCCGCCCGGGCCTTTCGCCGGCGGCTGGGCGCTCGCGTTCAGCAACTGCTGATAGCGCTGCTCGCGGAGCGCGCGCGCGGCGACCATCCCCTCCGGCGTCGACTCCAGCTCCGGCGGCGCCAGCGTCCCGAGGACCGTCGGGTCGAGCTCGGAGATCGTGCCGGGCACCGCGGCCGCCTGCGAGGACGGTGCGGCGGCGTCCGCGCCAGCCGTGCGCGTGACGGCGTCGCTCACCCGGATGTCGTCCGCGCTGTAGCTGCGGATGCGGAGGAACACCGCGGCGGCGAACGCCGTGCCGAGGCAGATGAAGAAGATGGGCAGGAACCCGAGGCGGAAGCGGCTGTTCACGATGAGCTCAGTTGACGACGCCGGGGACGGCAAGCGTGAAGGGATCGATCTGCGCCTGGAAGGTCTCGCCCTCGTCCGTGCGCATCGTGTAAGCGCCCTGCATCGAGCCGACCGAGGTGGGCAGCGGGCAGAAGCTGGTGTACTCGAACGCCTCGCCGGGCGCGAGGATCGGCGTCTCGCCGACCACTCCCGGTCCCTGGACGCGCTCGACGTTGCCGTCCGAGTCGGTGATGATCCATTCGCGGCTGATCAATTGCGCGGTCTCCGAGCCTTCGTTGGCGATCCGGATGCGGTAGGCGAAGAAAAAGTACTTCGCCTCCGGTTCGCTTCTCTCTTCGACGTAAAAGGTCTCGACCTGGATACGGATTCCGCGGGTGGTGGTATCGCTCATCGGCGGCGGCGATTATCGCATGCGCAAGCCGGCCTCATCGGTGACCGAGCACCGGATGTGGCCGGTATGCCTCCTCCAGCAGCGCCACCTCCTCCGCGTCGAGCCGGATGTCGAGCGCGCCGATGGCATCGTCGAGCTGGGGCAGCTTCGAGGCGCCGACGATCGGGGCCGTGATCCCGGGCTTGTGCAGGATCCAGGCTAGCGCGATCTGGGCCGGCTTCACCTCGCGACGCCTGGCCAGCTCGACCACCCGCTCCACGACATCAAAGTCGGAGTCTTCGTAGTACATCTGGTGCGCGTACTCGTCGGTCTTCGAGCGCTCCGTCTCCCCTTCCTGCTTGCCGCGCGGCCGATTGCCGGCCAGGAAGCCGCGCGCGAGCGGGCTCCAGGGGATCACGCCGACGCCTTCCGCGATGCAGAGGGGGATCATCTCCCGCTCCTCCTCGCGGTAGACGAGGTTGTAGTGCGGCTGCATGGAGGTGAAGCGCGTCCAGCCGTGCTGGTCGGCGGTGTGGAGCATCCGGGCGAACTGCCAGGCGTACATGCTGGAGGCGCCGAGATAGCGCGCCTTGCCGGCCTTGACGACGTCGTGCAGCGCCTCGATGGTCTCCTCGATCGGCGTCTCGTGATCGAAGCGGTGGATCTGGTAGAGGTCGATGTAGTCGAGGCCGAGCCGGCGCAGCGAGCCGTCGATCGCCTCCATGATGTGCTTGCGCGAGAGCCCGCGGCCGTTCGGCCCTTTGCCGATGGGAAAGAAGCACTTGGTGGCGATGACCACCTCTTCTCGGGTGCTCAGCTCGCGCAGGGCGCGGCCGACCACTTCCTCGCTCGCGCCGTGCGAGTACATGTCGGCGGTGTCGAAGAAGTTGATGCCCGCCTCGAGGGCGCGGCGGAAGAAGGGGCGCGACTCCTCCTCGTCGAGGATCCAGGAGCGCCACGACTTCGAGCCGTAGGTCATGGTGCCGAGGCAGATGCGGGAAACCTTGAGGCCGGACTTGCCGAGATTGACGTACTGCATGCGAGGATCATATGCGATGCGTCCCGCTGCCCTCGCCGTGCTCGCCGTCCTCTCCTGCGCCGCCGCCCCCGCGCCGACGCCGCCGCTGCCGATCACGCCCGCGCCGATGCCGGAGGAGTCGGTGATCGAGATCCCGGTGCGGGCCAGCCTGGCGCCGTTGATCGCTGAGGTCGAAAAGCAGGTGCCGAAGCGGCTGGAGAAGCTCGATGCGTTCGAGATGGACCCGCGCAACCGGTTCGGCATCCGCTACCGCGTCGTGCGCGATCCGGTGAACATCTACATGCAGAACTTCGGGCTGCACGCGACGACCACGGTGCATTTCGGCATCGAGGGCTGCAAGCGCGTGGTGAATCCGCTGAGCGGCGCGGCGACGATGTGGCCGTGCGTCTCGTGCGGGTTCTCGGAGGCGCCGCGCGAGGCGCGCATCACGATCGACTCGCGCCTGGAGTGGGACGCGCAGTGGCGCATCCGCTCGATCACGAAGGCCCGGCCGGTGGAGTTCCCGCGGCCGTGCACGGTGACGATGCTGAACATCGACCTCTCGGAGTGGAAGATCGGCCCGATGGTCGACCAGCAGATGCGCGACGTGGTCAGGACGATCGACCGCGACACGCCGAAGCTGACCAGCCTGCGCGGGACGGCGCAGCAGGTCTGGACCTCGCTGCAGACGCCGTCCGAGCTCGCCCCGCGCACCTGGCTGGTGCTCGAGCCGGTGGACGTCGCGCTCGCGCCGCTGCGCGGCTCGGAGCGCGTGGTGACCAGCACCCTCTCGCTCCGCGCCCGGACCCGCGTGGTGGTGGGCGACCGCCCCGCGGCGGCTTTGAAGCCCCTCCCGCCATTGCGCGTGGCCGAGCCGACCGGCGCCGGCATCCGCGTCCCGCTGGACATCGAGCTGCCCTACACCGAGGCGGGGCGGCTGCTGACCGAGCAGTTCGGCAGGCGGACGTACAAGGTGGAGGGGCGCGACCTCATCGTCGACACGCTTTCTCTCTCCCCCGGCTCCGGCGGCAAGGTCGTGCTGGAGGCGATGATCGACTACCGCGGCGGCGCGCTCCGCTCCTACCGCGGCATCGTCTCGTTCGAAGGGACGCCGACATACAACGCCGCCTCGTCGTCGGTCGTCATCGCCGATCTCGACTACTCGATCGACAAACGCCGCCGCAGCCCATTCCTGCGCATCGCGGAGCGCGTGGTGCACGAGACCTTGCGCACCCGCCTGCGCCAGAACGCCCGCTGGCCGATCGCCGCCGAGATCGCGTCGGTGCGCGCGGAGGTGGAGCGGGCCATGACCCGCCCCTTGGCGCCGAACGTCTCGATGCGCGGGCGGGTCACGTCGATCGCCCCCGCGGCCGTGTTGCCGCACGCGGCGGGCATCACGATCCGGGTGTTAGCGGCGGGCGGGGCGGAGGTGGAGGTGCATTAGAGCCGCGTCGCCAGCCCCTTCGCGATCGCCTCGTCCAGGATCGCCGGCAGCTTCCGCTCCGCCTCCCTGGCCAGCTCGTTCTGGCGGGCAGCCATCCGGTTCTGCTTTTCGGCGAGGACGTTTTGCTGGCGGGCGAGCTCGTTCTGCCGCCGGGCCAGCTCGTTCTGCTTCGCTGCGAGCGCCCCGTTGTTCGGGTCCTGCGCTTGCCGCAGGCCGATGGC
Source organism: Thermoanaerobaculia bacterium (assembly GCA_035273585.1). Classification (GTDB taxonomy): domain Bacteria; phylum Acidobacteriota; class Thermoanaerobaculia; order Gp7-AA8; family Gp7-AA8; genus JAFAVZ01. The sequence goes on along the minus strand of DATEOX010000751.1, from coordinate 6,668 downwards.
GGCCTGCTCGGAGCCGAGCTGGGCCTGGACCTGGCCCAGGGCGGCCTGCTTCATCCCAAGTGCGGCTTGCTCGCCGCCGAGGTCCGTCTGCGGCTGATAGAGCGCGGCGAGGCGTTTGAGCAGCCCCTCGTCGCGCGAGACGTACGTCCGGCCGGCGCGCTCGAACCAGACGAAGCGGCGGCCGTACGTCGCGCGCACGGCCTTGATCTCGCGCACGTCCATGTCGCAGCCGCTGTTCGTGGTCACGTCGCCGTTGCGGAAGACGAGGCGGTCGCAGGGGAGGGCGGCGGGAGCGGCCAGCAGGAGGACGAGAGCGGCGAGGAGTTTTCTCATGACGTATGAAACGGCTGCGCGAGGCGAAAGTTAGCCCAGGAAGCGCAGGACGGCCGAGATCACGACCATGGCGCCGGCGAATCCGGCGAACCACCCGACCGCGCGCTCGAAATGCACCAGCTCGGCGTCGCGGCCGACGTTCTTCTTGCGCGAGGCGTTCTGCGACGAGTTCTCGTAGATCCAGGCGATCGGCCAGCGGATGAGGAACGGCGTCGCGAGCGCCCAGAAGAAGTAGCCGGCGGCGAGCACGCCGAAGATCCAGGAACTGTCGGGCGGCACCGGGAGGAGGACGATCAGCCAGGTGATGATCATCGTCCAGATGAGGAGCACGAGCGCCTTCGCGTAGCGGAGCACGAGGCGGCGGAGCAGGACGTTGTGCCGGGCCAGGGACGTCTCCAGCTTGGCCACCTCGTCCACCAGCTCGCGGTCGAGGAGGCCGGACTGGCCCAGGACCACGTTGAAGGCGCGGTGGAGCTCGTCCGTGGCGAACGCGCGGCGCGTCGACGGCAGGATCTCGTCGCCCATCGCCTTCCACACCTCCTGCTTCCCCTCCAGACGCTCCTGCGACTGCGGGAGGAGGAAGTACATCAGGTCGTTCGTCCGCTGCCGCTCGAAGACCTGCTCCTTCACGGTCGGGGACTCGTCGGGCGGGAAAGCCAGCGCGGTGAGGGCGAAGCGGGGGTAGAACTCCGAGCCGGAGAAGCCGGGCGAGTGGCCGACGAAGTAGAACTGCACGATGTCCTTGAAGAGGAGGAAGATCGAGTAGGTGATGATGAGCAGCGAGGCGAACGCGGCGAGGTAGAGCGCCGCGAGAGACGCCGTCTGCAGGCCGCTCGCGGTGGAGGCGGCGGCGTGCAGGCGGCTCATCAGGTCGCGCAGCGACTCGCGCAGGAAGAGGGGGAAGAGCAGCAAGAGGCCGGCGCCGTTGAGGAAGACGCCGGCGATGCGATGCATGGTCGAGAGGCGCACCTCGCCGCGCTGGAGGAAGGCGCGCATCGCCTCGCGGTCCTTCGGGCCGATCTGCGCCGCCGCGGCGGCAGGCGGCTGGGCGGGCGGAGGGGCGGCGGTCGTTTTCGGAGGCGGTGGAGCGGCGAACCGGCGCCGGAAGTCGGCGTTCAGCTCCTCGATCTCGTCCATGAGGTCGGGATCGAAGACGTCGACCTCGATGTTCGCGTCTCGCAGCTTGCGGATCCCGTTGCCGCGGATCTTCGGATCGGGATCGACCATGCCGAACACGACGCGCTTGACCTTTCGCTCGATGAGGCGGTCGACGCAGGCCCGCTTCGGGTCGTTGCGGTCCGTGCACGGCTCCAGCGTCGTGTAGACCGTCGCGCCGGCGATCGAGGCTTCCTTCAGCTTCTCCTCGAGGGCAACGTACTCCGCGTGCCGGCCCACCTCGCCTTCGCTGCGGTGCGCGGCGGCGAGCAGCTCGCCGTCCTTGACCACCACGGCGCCCACCTTCGGCGGCGGCTTCTCCCTCCCCTCGCCGGGGCTCAGCCGCGCCTGCTCCACGGCGAGCTTCATCCACTTCCGATCCTGCATCGCCACGCTCCCGCTGCTCGATTGTCTGGGGGAACCCGGCGCCGATTCTACGGAGAGATGGAACTGCTGACAACCGCCGTCAGTGGTATTGCCGCGCGTGTCATCCTGAGCCCCGCAGAGGGCGAAGGATCCGTACCGGTCTCGCGCCGCGCCTGAAGGTACGGATCCTTCGCCGTCTTCGCGGCTCAGGATGACACTGGACCCTATTCGTACCGCAGCGCCTCGATCGGGTTCAGCTCGGCCGCCCGGGTCGCGGGGTAGATGCCCGACACCAGGCCCACCGTCACCGACACGCCGGTGGACAGCAGCAGCGACCAGAAGGTGATCACCGTGGGCCAGCCGGCGTAGGCGGCGACGAGGCGCGCCAGGACGATGCCGATGATGATCCCGGTGATGCCGCCGATGAGGGAGATGGCGAACGACTCGATGACGAACTGCGCGCGGATGTCCTTCCGCGTCGCGCCGATCGCCCGCCGCACGCCGATCTCGCGCGTCCGCTCCAGCACCGAGGCGAGCATGATGTTCATGATGCCGATGCCGCCCACGAGCAGGGAGATGCCGGCGATAGAGCCCATCACGATGTTGAAGATGCGCTGCGTCTGCCGGCTCTGCTCCAGCAGCGCCTCCGGCACCACCACCTCGTAGTCGTCCGCGCCGCCGTGCAGGCGGTCGAGCAGCGGCCGGATCAGCTCCGCGGTCTTCAGCGTCGACACCTCGGGCTTCACCGTCACCATCAGCTCGTCGACCGGCGCGTCGAGCGGGTCGCGGTCGAACTTGCGCATGGCCGTCGACACCGGCATCCAGATCTCCCGGTCGCTGGAGCCGGTCGGGATGCCGTTGTTCGACGCCGCCCCGCCGCCCGCCGCGTCGCTGGCCATGATGCCGATCACTTCCAGCCACACATCATTGACCTTGAGCTGCTTGCCGATGGCCGGCCCGTAGCCGAAGAGGTTGCGCCGGATCTCCTGCCCGATGACCGCCACCTGGGCGTGCTCGCGCTCGTCGCGGGCGTCGAAGAAGCGTCCGTCGGCGAGCTTCACCGAAGCCACCTCGCGGTAGCGAGAGGAGATGCCGAAGACCTTGCCCTTCGTCTTGGCGCCCGGCGCGAGGATCTTGTACGGCTTGACCTCCACCCGCGGCAGCACGCGCTCGACGTTCGGCACCGCCTCGGTGATGGCCTCGCCGTCGCGGAGCGAGACGCCGAGCGACTTCTTGCGCAGCTCCTGCCGCTCCTCCGGCTTCACGTCCTTCGCCTTGACGATCACGTTGCGCAGGCCGAGGCGGCCGATGGCCTCCAGCGCCTTCTGCTCGCCCCCCGCGCCGATGGAGAGCATGGCGATGACCGCGCCGACGCCGAAGATCATCCCGAGCATGGTCAGCGACGTGCGCATCTTGTGGCGGGCGAGGTTGTGCAGCGCGGTAGTAAAAGTCTCGAGGTCTCTCATTTCGGCTTGTCCGCCGTAGGGTCGACCAGCGCGATCTCATCACCCTTCGCAATCCCCTTGGTGACGACCACGCGCCCGGCGGTCGACGACGCGATCTCCACCGGCACCGGCTCGAACTTGTCGCCCTTGCGCCGGTAGACGAGCTTCTTCCCTTCCTTCTCGAACAGCGCCTGGCGGGGGATGGCGAAGGCGTCGCTGCGGTCCTCCACGTCCAGCACGGCGCGCACGCGCGTGCCGGGCTTCATCACCGCCGGATCGGTCTTGTCGAGGGTGATGGTCACGCCGAAGTACTGCACCGGCACGCCGCGCACGCGCGGGCGGGCCAGCTTGTCCACGCCCGTCACCTTGCCGTGGTAGACGACGCCCGGCGCCGACTCGAGCGAGACGGTGGCCTTCTTGTCCACGGCCAGGCCCGCCGCATCGGCCTCCAGCACGAAGACCTCGGCCTTCATCGATTTCAGATCGGGGATCTCGCCGAGGGGCATGCCCGGCCAGGCGGTGGTGCCGACGCGCGGCACCTCGCCGCGCCAGTCGCGCTGCAGGACGAGGATGCCGTCGTACGGCGTGATGAGCTCCAGCGACTTGAGTCCCTGCGTTGCGTTGCGGATCTTGAGGCCGGCCTTCCGGTCCTCGATCGAGAGCAGGTCGTGCTCGGCCTGGGCCAGTGAGTCGCGCACGCCGAGGACGTTCTCCGCGTGCTGCTTCTTGTCGCCGGCCAGGTGCTCGTCGACCTCCGACTCGATGCGCTGGTAGCGGGAAAAGATCTCCGCGTCGTCGAACTTGAACTTGCGCGCCGACTCCAGCTCGCTCTGCGCCTGCCGCGCGTCGCGCTTGAGGTTCGTGCGCGTGGTGCCGGCATCGGTCGTGGCCTTGTTCAGCTTGTTCGCCGCGGTGCTGTGCGCCTCGTTGCCGTCGAGGAGGAGGTTCTCGAAGTCGGTCGGATCGAAGCGGACGATGACGTCGCCCTTGTGCAGCAGCGAGCCCTCGTCCGCGATCCAGGCCACTTTCAGCGGCCCCGGCGCGTCGTGCGGCGCGGCGAGCGGCGTCGCGTTCACCGCCTTCAGGTTCCCCTCGGCCGTGACGCGCCGCGAGAACTTCGTCGGCTGGACACGGAAGGTGGCCACCTCGTCGTGGCTGCGCGGCAAGGCGAAGGCGATGACGGCCACGATGAGGACCGCCGCGGCGATGAGAAGAACCCTCGCCCCGCCGCGCGGGGAGAGGGTGGCGCGGAGCGCCGGGTGAGGGGACGTGGCGGAGTCGGGGCGCCCCTCATCCGCCCTGCGGGCACCTTCTCCCCGCCCGGCGGGGAGAAGGGTCTTGCCGGCGTCGCTCACGCCTTCTCCTTCGGCGGCTCGTCGGGGGTTTTCATCACCAGTACCCGGTCGCTCGCCGCGAGCCCGCCCAGCACCTCCACCGATCTGTCGTTCTCGCGGCCGAGGCGGAGCTTCACCTTCTCCACGGAGAAGACGCCGCGGCGGTAGGCCACCGGGCCTTCATCCGAGACGTACACGGCGTTGCGCGGGATGAGCAGGACGCTCTTGCGCCGCCCCAGCTCCACCGTGCCGGCGAAGCGCATGCCCGGGCGCATCTTGGCCGGGTCGGTCTTGTCCAGGGCGATGTCCACCCGCAGCACCTTCAGCGGATTGCGATTGTTCATCACCTGCTGCTGCTGGACGGTGCGGCTGGCGGTGGTGATGGTGCCGTGCAGCTCCTCGTCCGGGTGCGCGTCGAGGCGGAAGGTGACGCGCTGGCCGATGGCCACCTTGCCGGCATCGACTTCGTCCACTTCGCCGCGGGCCATCATGCGCGAGAGGTCGGGGATCTCCATGACCCGCTCGCCGCGCCAGCAGGTGTCGCCGGTCTTCTTCTTGTCGCCGCGCCAGTTCGTCACGTAGACGATCGTTCCGTTGCGGCGGGCCATGAGGGTCATGCGCCGGATGGCATCCTCGGTCTGGGCGACGTCCGACGCGGCCTGCTGCTGCTTGCTCTCCAGCAGGCGGATCTCCGCCGCCGCGGCGCGCTCCAGAGCCGCCAGCCGCTCTTTGATCGACTGCATCTCGCGCTTGGCGAGGTAATAGTCGAGCTCCGCCTGCTTGCGGTCCTTGATGCCCAGGATGTCCGCCGGCGACTCGAGCTTGAGCGACGTCTTGCGCCCCCGTCCCTCCGCCTCGGAGAGCTGGAGGCGGATGTCCGCCGTGCGCAGGGCGAGATCGGCGCGCTTCTTGTCGATCTCCTTCTTGGCCGACTCGGCCTCCGCGCTCTTCTCGTCCAGGCGGCGCCGCAACTCCGTCGTGTCGAAGCCCAGCACCGGCATCCCCGCCTTCACGTCCGAGCCTTCCGGCGCCATCATCGAGACCTTGAAGTCCCACACGTTGCTCAGTTGGGGCGGGCCGTAGGAGTCGGAGTCGACCGCGGCCAGCGTGCCGGTGACGTCGATGCCGGTGACGAGGTCGCCGCGCGTGGCCCGCACCCACTCGCCCAGCCGGTCGGCGGCGAGCTTGTTGCGCAGCGTCCAGCCGCCGAAGAAGAAGAGGATGACCGCCGCGAGGGGGATGAAGACGCGCGGACGCAGCAGCAGTTTAGCCATGGCTCAGGCTCTCCATCGAGGCCAGCTCCTGCCCCTCTTTCAATCCATTGGTGATGATGCACTCCTGGGCGTTGCAACTGCCGAGGGTGACCTCGACCTGCTCGCCGCCGCCGAGGAGCGCGCGCGGCTTCTGGCCGGAGAGGTCGAGCGCGGCGCGGGGGGCGATGAGCGCGCCGGGCGTCTGCTGGCGGCGGATGGTCACGCGCGCGGAGAGGCCGGGACGCATGCGTGCGGCATCGATGCGGGAGAGCTTCACCACCACCTTGAAAGCGCGGCGCAGCGACTGGCGATTGCTCTCCTGGGCCACGGCGGAGATGCTCTCCACGCGGCCGGGGAAGGTCATGTCCGGGTAGCCGTCGAGGGTCACCACGGCGGGCATACCGGCTGCGATGCGGCCGTCATCGACGTCGGCCAGCGAGGCGCCCACCTGCAGCGACGACATCTCCGGGATCACGGCCAGGGGGAAGCCGACCCACACCGCGTCGCCGGCCTGCAGCTTGCGCCCTTCCCACGGGATGTCCTTGACCACGACGATTCCGTCGCGCGGCGCGCGGAGGACGAGGGAGTCGATGGCCCGCAGGGCGATCTCCACGTCGCGGTGGGCCTTGAGGAGCTTGAGGTCGAGGTTGGCCCGCTCGGCGGCGATGCCGGCGCGCTGCGACCCCAGGACGTCCCGCGACTTGTCGTACTCGACCTGCGCGCGGTGAAGCTTGGTCTGGCGGTCCTCGTAGTCGCGCGCGGCGAGGATCTCCCGCGGCAGG
>DATEOX010000750.1:0-2899 GCA_035273585.1 Thermoanaerobaculia bacterium | reverse complement strand
AGCATCACCTCCAACCTCGCCGCGAACATGCCGGTCTTCAACGACGAGTTCGGATACATCCACGAGCAGAAGCCGGACACGACGTTCTTCGAGGGGACGCCGCATCGCCAGGCCATGTGGGGCATCGCCATGGCTGGCGGCTACGGCACGGTGGGCGACGTCAACCCGCTCTCCGGCTCGTCCATCTCGCTGTCGTCGGATTGGCAGGCGCGGACCGAGTACGACCACGTGAAGAACCTGGTCGACTTCTTCACGCTGCGCATCACCAACTTCCACCGCCTCGTGCAGGCCTCCACGGCGGGCATCGTCAGCAACCAGACGACGACCGTCTATGCCCTGCGCCAGGCGGGCATTCAGTTCGTCTTCTACAAGGTGGCCAGCGGCACGTTCCGCCTCACGCTGCCGGCCGGCAAGACGTACACCATCTCGAAGTACGACCCGGTCAACGGCGGCCCGCTCGTCACCGTGACGACGCTCGTCGGCGGCACGACCTCCGGCGACCTCGGCGGTGCCGATGCCGGTGACTGGGTATACGTGGCGAAGTGATCACGGCCCCTCATCCGCCTTCGGCACCTTCTCCCCGCGCCGCGGGGAGAAGGCTCGTAGCGGGCCGGGTGAGGGGCATTTTCAATCCTGCAGCATCGCCGCGATCCGCTTGGCAATCTCCCGATACGCGGCGCTCCCCGGATGGAAGCCATCGAAGCGGCTCAGCCGCCCGTGCACGACGAGGTCGGACATTGTGACGACGGAGACGAGGCGGTTGTGCTCGAAGCGCGAGGCGAGCGTCGCATCCCACAGCCCGAGGTACTGGTCGATGAGGCCGGCCAGCGGGTGGTTCGGGACCGGGTTATAGCCGCCGAGGATGAAGATGCGCGCCTGCTCGTTGATGGCGTGCAGCTCGCCGACGATGGTCTCGATCCGGGCCAGGATGCGCTGCGCCACGGCCAGCGGTGCGCGCAGCGTCTGCTCCCGCGCGCCCGGCGCGCGGAAGAGGTCGTTCGCGCCGATGGAGAGGATGATCGCGTCGACCTCCGCCAGCGACCTGCGCACGCTCGCCTGCTGCAGCTTGCGCGTCAGATCGGCCGTCTGGGCGCCGCTCGCGGCGAGGTTGCGCGTCTCGATGGGCAGCTCGTGCTCGAGGTAGCCGGCGATCCCGCCGCCGCTTTCGTCGCCGGTGCCGTACGCGAGCGAGTCGCCGATCAGGGCCGCCTTCAGCACGAGAGATTGGATTGCGAACGGCGCGCCTTCATGCGTAGCGCCGGGTCATCTCCGCGCAGAACTCGGCGAACTCCTCCACCCGCTGCGGCGGCGACGTGTAGTGGTCGCGCACGCCGCGCGAGCCGGGGGTGAAGCAGTAGGTCACCGTCACGTCGAACGGCTCCAGGGCCTTCATCTGCCGCTCGAACCAGGCGTCGGCATTCGGGCGGTGGGAGTCGGCCCAGGAGAGCCCGGTGCGCAGGCGCTTCACCCCGAGGCGCTTCATCCAGGCCACCGCGTCATCGAGGCGCGGGTCCTCGAAGTGGAACCACTGGCAGATGCCGAGCTCCGGCGTGTATCTGGCAAGCTGCTCCAGGGCCAGCTTCGGCTGTCCATTCTCCTTGAGCAGCCCCATGTAGAAGTGGCGGTAGTACGAGCTCCCCTCCGCCTCGCGATGCCTCGTGGTGGCCGGCCACGCCTTCGGCAGATCGTAGAGCGAGTACCAGTGCACGCGCGGCACCGATCCGAGGACGAGCTCCATCGTCCGCTGGAGGCCGAACGCCTGCACCTCCTCGGCGCCGAACGATGAGACGCCGACCTCGCTGATCCAGACCGGCAGCCGCGTGGCGGCGCGGATCTCATCCAGCTTCGCCGGCCACTCACCGATCTGCCAGTGGTTCCAGTCGAGCGGGAAGCCGTGCACGGCCACCACGTCGATCGCATCGAGGACGCCCTGCGCTTCCATCCGCTGGATGAACGTCGGATCGATGGGCGAGATGCCGCCCAGTACGCGCGGAAGCGTGGCGTTCGCCGCGCGCACCGCGTCGGCGGCGAGGATGGTCATGTCCGAGAACACCTTCCACTCCGGGTCCAGCTCGAAGTCCCAGTGGGAGAGGTTGTTCGGCTCGTTCCAGAGCATCACCGCTTCGACCGGCAGATGTACACCTCCTCTTCGGGATGCGATTCGATGACGAAGCCGGCGCTGCGCAGCATGGCCTCCACGCAGGCGCGGTTCGGGATCCACCAGTTCGTCGGATCGTCCGAGTAGCGCTTCTCGACGAAGTACATCAGCGGGTAGCCATCCTCCTCGAACACCTCGCGGTCCGAGAACGGGCGGTTCTCGCCCGGCTCGAAGACCGCCGTCGAGCCGCGCTGCATGCTCTGGAAGATGAGCACGTCGCCGACGACCGTCTCGTGCAAGGTATCGAGGGCCAGCAGCGGATGGCGGAGGTGGTAGAGCACGCCCATGAAGATGACGACGTCGAAGCGCTCGCCGAGGCGGCCCACGTCGTAGACGGAGAGGTTGCGGAACTCGATGTCCGGGAAACCGGAGACGGCGGCGGCGAAGCGGCCCTGCTCGAGGTAGGTCTCGTCGCTGTCGATGCCCACCACCCGCGCCGCGCCGCGCTTCTTCATCTCGATGGAGTAGAAGCCGGCGTTGCAGCCGATGTCGAGCACCGACTTGCCTTTGACGTCCGGCAGCGCGTGGCGAAAGTTCTGGAACTTGATGTTCGGGTAGTCGCCGAGGAAGTGGTCGGGCGCCGTCTGCACGCCCTGCAGGTCGATGTTATGGAACCACTGCCCGAGGTCGCGGACGCGCTGCTGGATCTCGGTGGGGCCGAGGCGCGCGGGCGTCTCGCCCGCCAGCGGCGGCACGTCCCGTGCCGCCGAACGCGCTGCACCGTCGGGCGGGACGCCCGCC
>DATEOX010000749.1:0-13894 GCA_035273585.1 Thermoanaerobaculia bacterium | reverse complement strand
TCAGGCGCATGAGTCACCCCCCTCAGAACCCTCGCCCAGCTTGCGGGGAGAGGGTGGCGCGAAGCGCCGGGTGAGGGGAGCCCGCCCCGGCGGGGAGCGACCAGTCGCAGGTGTAGTAGCGGTTGAGGTGATGCGCGTAGAAGCGGTAGCCGAGGTTCGCCGGGATGGAGATGCCGAGCTGCACTTTCGCGCCGGCCAGGCGCCGCGCGATCGCTCCGTACGCGTAGGTCATCTTCCACGCCCGCTCGGTGCCCTGCTGCAACTGCTCGGGCGTCATCCGTGCAGGCTGATAAACGACGTGCTGGCCGTCGTAGTAGCTCCAGTCGCTGGTCAGCAGACGCCCTTCGCGGGCCAGGCGATCATGGAGCGGCGTGCCGGGGAAGGGCGTGAGGATGGCGTAGCGCGGCAGGTCGATGTGCGTATCGATGGCGAACTGCGCGGTGCGCTCGAAGACGTCCGTCGTGTCGTCGTCGAAGCCGAAGACGAAGCAGCCCTGGATGGCGATGCCCCGCGCGTGCAGCTTCTCGATCACCGTCCGGTAGTCGACCCGCGCGTTGAAGCCCTTGCGCGTCTCGGCCAGCGCGCCGTCGCTCAAGGATTCGAAGCCGAGGAGGAGGCCGGCGCAGCCGCTCGCGGCGGCGAGGTCGAGCAGCTCGTCGTCCCAGGCGATCATCGTCGTGGCCAGCCCGCCCCACCGCACGCGCAACGGAATCAGCGCGCGGAACAGTTCCTTCGCGTAGTCGGTGTCGGAGATGAGGTTCAGGTCGAGGAAGATCAGCTTGCGCGGCTTCATCTGCCGGACGTCAGCGATCACATCGCCGACGGGCTTCTGCAGCGGCCGCCCCCACGCCGACGGAACTACGCAGAACTCGCACTTGTGGATGCAGCCCCGCGTGGCCTCGATGGTGTGCAGCGTCACGTACTCCTTCGCCGGCAGGAGGTCGCGGCGCGGGAACGGAAGGTTGTCGAGCTTGAGGTGCGGCGACTGCTCGTAGCGTTTTTGCATCCGCCCCGCTGCAAAGTCGCGCAGCAGTTGTGGCCACGTCTCCTCCGCGTACCCCACGACCGTCGCGTCCGCGTGCTGCATCGCCTCCTCGGGCATCAGCGTCGCGTGCACGCCGCCGATCACCACCGGCACGCCCCGCTTGCGGAACGTCGCCGCCAGCTCGTAGCCGCGCGGCGCCGTGCCGGTGATCAGGCTGATGGCCGCGAGGTCGACGTCGCATTGCGGGTCGACGTCGCCGACCCCCTCGTCCATCAGCACCACCTCCGCGTCCAGCTCGGGCGGGATGAGCGAGGCGAGCGTGGTCAGGGTGAGCGGCGCGTAGCGCAGCGACTTCTTCCAGATGCCGGTCCGGTGGCGGTATAGCGGCCCGCGGGGGGAGATGAGCGCGATCTTCATCTTCATGTACAATACCGATCGGTATGGAAGCTACGCCCGCCGGCGCGCAATGTCAATCCGCGTGTCATCCTGAGCCGCGAAGACGGCGAAGGATCCGTACCGATCTCGCGCCGCGCCTGAAGGTACGGATCCTTCGGCGTCTTCGCGCCTCAGGATGACATGGTGAGGCCGCGAACACGCCTCGGGGTCCCCACCCGCACCGCGGTCGACTGGGAGGAAGCGGCGCTGGACATGATCGCCGCCGGCGGCCTCCGCTCCGTGGCCATCCCCGCCCTGGCCGAGACCCTCGGCGTCACGAAAGGGAGCTTCTACTGGCACTTTGACTCGCTGGACGCGCTGGTCGCCGCCTCGCTCGCGCGCTGGGAGGAGGCAGATGAGAACGCCATCGAAGAGCTGGAGCAGATCGAGGATCCCGCCCGGCGGCTCGAGGCGGCGTTCGAGGAGGCGATGCAGCTCACCCGCGCCCAGGCGTTGTACGTCGCGCTCACCGCGACGCCGGAGACAATCGTTGCCCAGACGCTGAAGCGCGTCTCGAAGCGGCGGATCAACTTCCTCACCGCCGCCTTCCGCGAGCTCGGGCTCGACGCGAGAGAAGCAAAAGAGCGGGCGCTCCTCACCTACACCGCCTACCTCGGTGCGTTCCACCTGCGTCGGCAGTCGCTCGACGTCCGGACGTACGTCGCCCACGCGGCCAGGACGCTCATCCCATGATCCCGGTGGCGACGCGCATGCTGCTGCGCAACCGCACCGCCTCGCTCGTGACCGTCGCCGCCGTGGCGGCCATCGTCGCCCTGCAGCTCTTCCTCTTCGCCGTGCACGAGGGGGTGCGCGAAGGCTCGACCAGCTACGTGCGCCACGCCGGCGTCGACATCTGGATCGCCCAGAAGAACTCGGACAACATCCTCAAGAGCTCCTCCTACCTCCGCGCCGCGGTAGCCGACGAGGTGGCGCAGATCGAGGGCGTGATGATCGCCTCGCCGCTGGTGCGCGTCATCACCAAGGCGGACGTCCGCGGCCGCCGCTCGTCGACGCTCTTCCTCTTCGGCTTCGACCGCCTCGGCGCGCCGCCCGGAACGCCGGCCTTGAAGCCGGGCGAGCTCGTGCTCGACCGCTCCTTCGCCCGCAAATACGAACTGGACGTGGGCGACAGCCTCGACATCCAGGACAAGCGCTTCCGCATCGCGGCGCTCAGCGACGGCACGAACGCGCTCGTTTCGCAGTTCGCCTTCGCCAGGCAGGACGACGGCGAGGCGTTGCTTGGATTGCAGGGCATCGCCAGCTTCATCCTGGTCAAGGTGCGCGACGTGCGCGAGCGGGCGGCGGTGGCGGCGCGCATCCGCGGGCAGCAGCCCGAGCTCGCCGTCTACGAGGGGCCCGACTTCATCCGCGCGCACGAGGAGGAGATGGACAGCGGCGTGCTGCCGGTCTTCGCCGCGCTCGCCGCGTTCGGCGCGGCCATCTGCGTGCTGCTCGTGGCGCTGACGCTCTACAGCGCCGTGCTCGCGCGCCGCCAAGACTACGCCACGCTCAAGGCCATCGGCGCCGGCCAGCCGTTCCTCCTCCGCCTCGTCCTCGGGCAGGCCGTGCTGGCCACCGCCGCCGGCACGCTCGCCGGCGCCGCGCTGGCCATGGGCATCACGCCGCTCCTGATTCGATTGGTGCCGGCGCTCACGCTGCGCTACACGCCACGGCTCCTCGCGGTGTTCCCCGCCTGCCTTGCCGTCGGCGCGCTCGCCGCGGCCGCGCCGATCGTCCTGCTACGGCGCATCGACCCGGAGGAGGTCTTCCGCACATGATCGCCGCCGAGCACGTGACGAAGGAGTACCCGTTCGTGCGCGCCGTCCGCGACGTATCGCTGCGCGTCGAGCGCGGCGAGCTGGTGCTGATCATCGGCCCGAACGGCAGCGGCAAGACGACGCTGCTCTCGATGCTCGCCGGCCTGCTGCGCCCCACGCGCGGCGCCGTGCAGTTCGAGGGGAAGGAGCTGGCCCGGATGTCCGACCGCGAGCTGGCCGCCTTCCGCCTGCGCAGCGTCGGCTTCGTCTACCAGGGCTTCCGCCTCCTCGACGCCCTCAGCGCGCGGGAGAACGTGCAGCTCGTGCTGGAGCTGGCCGGCCGCAACGATGCCCGCCGCGCGGCGGACGAGCTGCTGGCGCGCGTCGGGGCGAAGGAGATCGGCGACCGCTCGCCGCGCGTGTTGAGCGGGGGGGAAAAGCAGCGGGTGGCGATCGCCCGCGCGTTGGCCAACAAGCCGGCGGCCATCTTTGCCGACGAGCCGACCGGCAGCCTCGACTCCGCGGCCGGCGCGGCGGCCATCGGCCTCCTCCACGACGCGGCGCGGCGTGACGGCGCGGCGGTGGTCGTCGTCAGCCACGACGCGCGCATCGCGCCGCATGCGGATCGGGTCATCAACATGGTCGACGGAGCGTTCGCGTGAGCCCGCCGCAGGTCGTGCCGGCCTGGTACATGGCCGCGCCGTCGCGCGCGCTGCGGCGGGGACGGGTCATCCGCTTCCAGCTCGGCGACCATCCGCTCGTGCTCTTCCGCGGACGCGGCGACGGCGTCGTGCACGCGCTGGCGGCGCACTGCCGGCATCAGGGCGTGGACCTCGCCCACGGCGCGGTGGTCGGCGACTGCCTGCGCTGCCCGCTCCATCACTGGGAGTACCGCGACGGCTGCGAGCGGATCCCCGGCGCTTCCTCCGTACCCGCGGCATTTCGACGGGTGCGGTACCGCACGGTGGAGCGCTACGGGATGATCTTCGTGCACGCCGGCGACGAGCCATCGATGCCGTTGCCGTGCTTCACCGTCGCCGAGGAACGGCTCGCGTTTCTGGAAGGGCGGGAGGTGCAGCTCGACTGCCCCTGGTACGTGCCGCTGGCCAACGCCTTCGACATGACCCACCTGCGCACCGTGCACCATCGCGCGCTCCTCACCGAGCCGGAGGTGACCACGCCGCATCCGCTGACCTTCGCCGTCCGCTACGCCACCTCCGTCATCGGCACGAGCTGGCACGATCGGGCCATGCGCCTCCTCTCCGGCAACCGCATCGAGGTGATGATCACCTGCACGGCGTCGATGCTCATGGTCGAATCGGCCGCCGGGCGGCTGCGCAGCTACCTGATGGTCAGCCTCCGCCCGGCGCGCGGCGGCGGGGTCTCGCTGCTGCCACTGTATGCAGTACCGAGAAGAAGGAACGGGCTGCATCACCTGCATGTGCGCGCGGCGCGGGCGCTGTTCAACGCCTTCCTCCGCCGCGACGTCAGCCCGCTCTCCGGCATCCGCTTCCCCGAGCCGTACTCCGATCCGCACGACACCACGATCGACGCCGCCTGGCGCCACCTCTGCCGGCTTCCGGCATACCAAAGCGAGGAATGATGATGAGACGACTGCTTCCGATCCTCCTGCTCGTTTCCCTCGGTGCAAATGCCCAGACCCCGAATCCGGACGAGCCGGTGCACCAGGCGCTGCGCCAGCTCAAGACGACCATGGCCAAGGCGCTGAACGAGCGCGACCTGAACACCATCGTGGCCAACGTCACGCCGAACGTGGTCTTCACCACCATGAACGGCGACGTCTGCCACGGGCCGGCGGAGATCCGCGCCTACTTTGACAAGATGCTCAACGCGCCGGGCCACATCGTGAAGAACCTCACCGTGTCCTTCGAGGCCGACGCGCTGACCGACCTGCACGGCGGCGACACCGGCATCGCCTACGGCAGCTCGAAGGACCACTATGAGCTGACCAACGGCCAGGTCTTCGACATCAACGGCCGCTGGAGCTGCACGCTGGTGAAGGAAGGCGACCGCTGGCTGATCGCCAGCTTCCACTACTCCGCGAACGTCTTCGACAACCCGATCCTGAACAAGACGAAGCGGTGGATCGTCTGGGCCGCGGCAGTCGCCGTCGTGGTCGGCATCGTGATCGGCTTCCTCATCGGCCGGCGCAGATGAAGATCCCGGGGGCGCTGAACGTCGCGTTGACGGCGCTGGCCGGCGCCGCCTGCTGCGCGCTGCTCCGGCTCGCGTCGCACGGCGCGTGGTGGCAGGTCACGCTCGCGGCTGTCGCCTTCTCGTTCGCGAACAACACGATGTTCTCGCTGCTGCACGAGTCGGTGCACGGCATCGCCCACCGCAACCGGCGCGCGAATGAGGCGCTGGGCATCTTCGCCGCCGCCTTCTTCCCCACCAGCCTCTCCCTCCAGCGCCTCTTCCACCTCGGCCACCACGTGCACAACCGCACCGAGGAGGAGCAGTTCGATTACCTCCGGCCGGGGGATAGGCCGCTGCTCAAGCGTGCACAGTGGTACTCGATTCTGACGGGGTTGTATTGGGTCTTCGTGCCGCTCGGCGCCCTCGCGTATGCGCTGTGGCCGGGCTTCTTCGAGAAGCCGTGGGTGGCGGCGCGGCAGACGGGCGGCGCCTCGGTGTTCGCGTTCCTGCGCGGCGCGCCCGTCGGCCGCATCCGGCTGGAAGTGCTCTTCTCGATCGCGGTGCAGGTTTCGTTGTTCAGCACGTGGCAAGGCTGGCTCGCCTGCTACGCCGCGTTCGCCGTCAACTGGAGCTCGTTGCAGTACGCCGATCACGCCTTCTCGCCGCTGGACGTCCGCGACGGTGCCTGGAACCTGCGCGTGAACCCGGTCACGCGGCTCCTGTTCCTCAACTACCACCACCACCTGGCCCACCATCAGAACCCGCACGTCCCGTGGCTGCACCTCGGCCAGTTCGTCGACGAGCGCGCCGAGCGACCGCGCTTCTGGCGCGTCTGGCTGGCCATGTGGCGAGGCCCCCGCCCGCTACCATGAAGCGCTTCGTTCTGTTCGGCGTCCTCTTCGGCGTCTGCTACCCGGCCGCGTCGTGGCTGGCCATGCGCCACACGTCGCTCCCCGCCTGGGGCCTGCCGTTCGAACAGCACGTCCCCTTCGTGCCGTGGATGGCCCTCGTCTACCTGACGATCATCCCCGCGCTGCTGATCGCGCCGCTCATCCTGCGCGACGAGCTCGCATCCTTCGCCACGACGCTCTGCCTCGAGACGTTGATCGCGACCGCATTCTTCGTCACGTTGCCCCAGACGACCGCCTTCCACCGCCCGCCCGTCACCGGCTGGATCGCGCCGTTTTTCCATGTCGCTGACGCGCTGAACCTCGAGTCGAACCAGTTCCCGTCGCTGCACGTGGCGTTCGCCTGCACCGCCGCGTGGGCGTACGGCCGGCGGCGAGGCCGCGCCCCTCACCCGGCGCTTCGCGCCACCCTCTCCCCGCAAGCGGGGCGAGGGGACTTGGCGGCGAGACCCTTCTCCCCGCGCGGCGGGGAGAAGGTGCCCGAAGGGCGGATGAGGGGCGGCGCCACGCTCTGGACGCTTTGGTGTCTTCTCGTGACGGCCTCCGCCTGGCTCACCTGGGAGCATCACGCCGTCGACCTCCTCGGCGGCGCGCTGCTCGCCGCGGCTTGCATCCATCGCGAGGTGCTCTGGGCGGAGGCCTGCTGCGTGATCCAGTGCGCCCGCTTCTCGATGCGGAACGTACGCTACCTCGTCATCTTCCTGGCCATCTGGCTGCCGTCGCTGCTTCACTGGCGCCGGACGCGCGTGGTGCGTCTCGCCTTCGTCACCGCACAGTGGATCGACGACCTCCTCGATGGCGACCGCCCCTCGAAGCGCGATCCACTGGAGATCGTCGACGAGCTGCTGGCGCGGCGCTTCACCCGCGCGCCGCTCCCGCGTCTCATGGCCGCGCTCTTCGCCGAGCTGGATGCGGCGGCGCAGGAGCAGTTCCTCGAGCTGGTGAGAGAGATGCGCAAAGACCGCCTCCGTCTCTACCAGCGGTGGAGCGAGGAGCAACTGGACGACCATCACCGCCGCACCTTCCACCTGTCCGTCGACCTGATGTTCACCGTCACCGGCTGCCGCGCCCGCGCCGCGGACGTCGCGCCGATGGTCGACGCCTTGGCCTGGTGCTCCGTCTTCCGCGATCTCGACGACGACCTGGAGAAAGGGCTGATCAACATCCCGGCCGAGGTGACGGACGTCGAGGCGTGGACGCGCGAGCGGCATGCGCGTGCGCAAATCACGCTAAGCGCGAGCGCGAAGGCCATCGATGCGCTGGACGACGGGAGGGCGCGGAAGATCCTCGGCGTCTTCCAGCGCTCCATCGAGCGCTTCGCCGGGAGTAAAATCCCCCTTCGCAGACTCAATAGGGGGTCGTCCAAATGCGGAGCTACTACGCTTTCCTGACGCTGTTCGTCTCTTCGTCTCTTCTCGCCCAGGTTCCGACCATCATCAAAGAGATCAACAACCTCGAGTCGCAGCGCGACCCGAAGTGCTACGCCACGGCCAGCCGCCTGGAGGACTTCATTTACGGCACCTCGCTGGAGTTCGAGGCGCGCGAGGAGAAGATCGTCCTCCAGAAGCAGTTCATCCGCGACCTCTGGCTGAAGGCGACCGCCGCCGCGGGTGACAAAGCCACGATCGACGCCGACACGCTGCGGCCCGTCCTGCAGACGGCCGTGCCGTACATCGCCACGCCCGAGGGCGACTTCATCGTGAAAGGGAACGTCATCACCGCGCGCGACAAGCGGCAGTACGGCAGCGTGGCCTACGCGCTGCGGGCCATCCTCGCCGTGCAGCAGGACGCGCTCATCGACGGCACGCGCCTCCTCCCCCTCGATCAGGCGGCCGTCGCGCTCTTCAAGGACTCCATCGATCTCACCACGCTCGCCGCGCTGCAGCGCGCCGATCGCGCCACGCGCACCGCGAACAAGGAGCGCATCGGCGCCGCCGACCTGAAGGCGGCCTGGGTCGACGTCGCCGGCGTGGCGCCGAAGCTGCCGGCGATCAAACCTGCCGCGCCGAAGAGCGATGAGAAGTTCGCCACCATCAAGGCCGTCGTGGCCGAGAAGCTCTCCGCGTTCGAGACCTACAACTCGCTGGCCATGCCGGTCTTCCTGCGCAACGTGCAGGTCTACATGTCGCGGCACATGTGGCCGACCGATCCGGACGAGGGCAAGGCCTTCAAAGACCAGTTCACCGAGGTAATGGTGGCCTGGACGGGCGATGTCATGCTCGAGGCGGAGAAGCGGGCGAAGAAGCGCGGCCACGCGCTGATCCGCGTCGACGACGTGCACGACGCGGTGCAAAAGTACGAGCCGCACGTGCTCAATGAATACGAGGACTGCATCTACTTTCCCAACCTGCCGAAGAGCGAGCAGATCGTCATCGAGGCGTACGACCTCGACGCTTTCCGCGACCCCGGCCTGCACTGGGTCTACCTCAACGAAGTGCTCAATGACCCGAAGTACAAGGGGACGCTCGAGCCCGACCCGTTCGCGGCCGAGCTGCTCACCGAGGGGGGCGCGCAGATGGGGACGCTGATCCTGCGCGTGGCCGGGCAGATGGCCACGAGCGAGGGGAAGGATCGCCTCGACCGGTCGCACCTCACGAAGTCCGTGGCGCGCATCCAGACGCTCCTCGACAAGAGCGCCGCCGCGCCGCCGGTGAAGAAGACGCCGACGAAGATCGCCTCGGCGCCGTCGTCATCCGCGAAGAAGACGGGCGGCGGCGGCAAGTACTTCACCGACGTGACGGCGAACAGCGGTATCCGCTTCGAGCACCGGATGTCCGACTGGCTGGCGCGGATGATCCGCAGCTACACGGTCAAGGAAGGCAACGCCATGGTCCTGGCCGTGCCGCCGGCGTTCGGCGGCTCCGGCCTCGCCGCGGAAGACATCGACAACGACGGCGACATCGACGTCCTCGCCCTCAGCGGCTCGGGCAACGCGCTCTACCTCAACGACGGCAAGGGCAACTTCACCGACGTCACGGAGTCGGCGGGCCTCGATTGGAAGCGCGCCGACGGCCGCCCCGGCGAGCCGCGCCAGCCGATCGTGGCCGACTTCGACAACGACGGCCTGCAGGACATCCTCATCACCTTCGTCGATGATGACCACCGCCTCTACCGCAACCTCGGCGGCGCGAAATTCGAGGACGTCACCGCCCGCTGCCGCCTCGGCGGCAAGGGGCTCGTCGGCGGCCCCGCCACGGCCCTCGACTACGACAAGGACGGCCTGCTCGACCTCTACATCGGCTACTTCGGCGACTACCTGCACGGCGAGCTGGCCACCTTCGCCCGGCGCAACACGAACGCGCTGCCCGACAAGCTCTTCCACAACAAGGGCAACTTCGTCTTCGAGGACGTCACCGCCGGCAGCGGCGTGGATAACCCGGGCTGGGCCCAGTCCATCGGCCATCTCGACTTCGACGGCGACGGCTGGGAGGACCTGATCTGCGGCAACGACTTCGGGGCGAACGCCTGGTACCGCAACCTCGGCGGCACGGGCAAGTTCGAGGACGTCTCGGCGAAGCTCGGCACGGACAAGCCGAGCTACACCATGAACGTCGGCATCACTGATCTCAATCGCGACGGCTACCCCGACGTCTACATCTCGAACATCGTGACCATGAACAAGGACGAAAAGTACGTCCTCCCCGACGCGAAGACGCGCCTGAAGTTCAATCCGGCGAAGATGGCCAACATGCGCGTGGTCGAGGCCAACGACCTTTGGACCTCGAACGCGAAGGGCGGGAAGCTCGTCTCCTACGTGCAGTCGGAGGCGGTGGGCCGCGGCTACAAGTCGACCGGCTGGTCGTGGGGGGCGAACTTCTTCGACTACGACAACGACGGCGACGACGACCTCTACCTCGTGAACGGCATGAACGAGTACGCGGTCTACTCCAGCGTGAACCCTTACTTCACCGACGCGCAGGGCGTGCAGCGCCAGACGGTGGTGCCGGTGGCGGAGAAGGAGGAGCCTGTCTTCTTCGTGAACAAGTCCGGCCAGCTCGCCGAGGAGTCGGCGCAGAGCGGCGCGAACCCGGCGGGGAACGGGCGGGCTGTGGCGCAGTTCGACATGGACGGCGACGGCGATCTGGACATGGTCGTGAACAACTTCAACGCCCCGGCCTACGTCTACCGCAACAACGCGTCCGGCAACCACTGGATCAAGATCCGCCTGACCGGCGACCCGTCGAAGCGGACTTCGCGCGACGCCATTGGCGCGCGGATCATCGTCGACACCGCGCATGAGAAAAACCTCTGGCGCGAAGTCTTCAGCACCGTCGGCTATCTCACCGCGAACCCGAAGGAGCAGCACCTCGGCCTCGGCGCGGATGCGAAAGCCGACGTCACCGTGCTCTGGCCGGACGGCACGAAGCAGACGTTCAAGGGCCTCGCGGCGGATCGGACGTACCGCATCCGGCAGGGAGTGGGGTTGGCGCGCGAGTGAGCGATCGGTGACCACGTCGTGAATTCCTCTGGCGCCGATCAGTGCAGGTACATATCTTCGATTGAAGGAGTGTATGTGCACACACGATGCGCTTTCTCTCCTCGCGCTGCTCTTCGCCGGCGGCCTGCACGCGCAGCAGGCGCTGTTCTACGGGGTCGCCCGTTCCAGCTCCCGACCGTGATCCAGGCCGAGGATACGACAAGGGTGGGGAAACCTTCGCCTGGCACGACACGACCGTGGGCAACGTCTTCGGCCCCGTCTACCGTATCGATGACGTCGACATCGAACAGCAGTCCGACCGTCACCGCCGTGATGGGCAGTCGCGAATCTCTCACGTGTCGGCAAACGTAAGGCCGAGGCGGGCGGGGAAGCAAGCGGCATTGCTCAGTAGCCGGACGGCGCGGCCGCGGCATCTCTCGCCTCGGCGCGCGGTTTTCGCTTCGCGATCTTATCCATCAAGTCTACGACGTGATCCGCGAAAAGACTCGATGGGACATCGGCCTTTTCGAGCGCCGCTGCCACCTTTGTCGGCGAAAGCGACGAGGACTCACTGACGGCATCGTTGAGCATTTTCATCAACAACAGGAACCAATTCGGCGCGAGCGTTTTCGACACCATCTCCCGTCCGGCATGGCCGAGCGCAACGCGGATGCCCTTTACACCCTCGCGACGATGGCGGACGACCACGTCGGCTTCTTCCAGGGCGCGCAACATCCTTGAGAGATACGCCTCCGACGGAATCTTGAGATCGGTAAGAATCTTCTGTCGTGGCACACCCTCGCTGCCGAAGCGGGAAAGCAGCTCGATCAGCGGCCGAGCGTACTTGCTGTAGCTGGAGAGAACTGCGGTCAGAAAGACGCTGTCGGTGCGCTGCGATGCTTCGCCGAGCATGTCGGCGATCGTTTGGAGTCTGGCGTGGTAGGCAGGATCGCGCTGGAGAAGCTCTCGGCCACCGCGCACGTACAGGCGCCGGTTCAGGGACATCGCCTCTTCGCGGAGGTCGGACGAACTGCCGTTGCGGATCAGTCGAAGTGCTCGGTTGCGAAAGAGAGCTACGAAAGCATCCTTGTCGTCAGGATCTACTTCCGCGATGGCGTGCTCGACGACCATGTCCAACTCGGTGGAGGGGAGATTGTGAAAGCGGGACAGACTCAGTTTCTCGAGCGCCATGGCTGCGTCTTTCTGGTAGACGGCCTACCTGCCGGATGGTTGCGAACCGCGGGCGATATTGACCGATTGTTGACTGGACGAACGGCATGATACTTGACTGACATTTGACTCGCAAGCAACATTATTCCACCGTGGCCAGCAGGAAGTCGCCACCTGCAGTTATCTGCAGAAACAGCGTTTTCCCCTCCGTCGACTTTCCGGGAAAGAGTGAAAACGTCTCCTCACGCCCCCGATCGCCGAACCCGCCTTCCGGAAACCACCGATTGCAGACGATGGTTGTTGCGAGGTTGATGTTCATATATCGGTAAGCGGCTCGCTCGTGCGCACTGGTTGTGCCGCTCAGCGACGGGACCAAGAGAACATTCGCATGCGATGCAGTGATGACCGGTTCGATCCCTTCGTTGAACAGGTCCAGGCAGATCAGCGGGCTGAGGTTGCCGATCGGCGACTCGAGGACGTGCATCGTCTTGCCGGTCGTGATCCCTTCGTTTGACCCATCGTCCGCGGGGTACCGCGTCAATTTCTTATGCCTACATAGAACTGTCCCGTCCGGGCCGAGAATGACGGCTTCGTTGATGTTAGATCGTCCGTCGTGCTGATGTTCCAGTCCGACGACCGTAAGAATCGGGTAATCATCGAAGTCGCCGTCTTCGAGCAGTTTCTGCAGCACCGGCAGGTCATCCGTTGCGGTCGACAACTCAGGAAGGATAAGAATCGTCGCTTGACTGTTTTTCGCTGTCTGGATCGCGAGAGAGAGCTCCCGATGCCGCGCCTTGGGCTCGGCGGCAACCGACACGCGCACAAACCTGCCGGTCGTCTCTTGCGCAGCGCTCATGGCTGTCCAGCGCTCCGCGTGCAACTCATAGCGAAGCGGCCAAGAAAGGAAGCGTATCCCGAACTCCACGGCTCGCTGCAGCCGGTCGTGGACCGAAGGGTCGCCCCACTTGGAAGTGCCCTCGATGCGGATGCCTTTTACTTCAGTCGGGACAACCCGAAACCTTCTGCAGTAAGCGCTCAGCGATAGGCTCCGCTTTTTGTTGCCCGGCGTGCTGCGGTCCTTCGCACGCTCGTGGTGTGTGGGTTCTTCGTCGGGAGGTTCGCGGTCATGATGCGAAAAATAGCCGGCGATCACGTTGGTCATCTGGCGAATCCGATACTGGCGCCCGTCGTAGCCTTCGATGGTCGCGTTCTCGAATGTGCCCCGCTGCGTGGCGAGAAGGCGGTCCAGCCCTTTTAGCCATGCCGCGGCCGTAGGATCAAAGTCGGACTCGTGCTTCTTCTTTGCCAGAAGCGCGCGCGTACGGTCGGTATCATAGGCTGGATCATCAGTCCGGCTCGGAATCGGCGTCACCGTCTCAGGACGGAAGCTCAGTAGGTAGAAGTTGTTCTCGACATCGCTGAGCCCGACCGCTTCGAAGTACGTCCAGAGCAGAACGAACGCAGTTGGATCGTCGAGCGGTCTCGCAGCCGCGAGTTTCCTCAAGAGCGCTTGTCTCTGTTGGGCGTCGGCCATGCTTTATGCGCAGATGCGCGCCTACATACGGATGGATTGCTGGATCGGGAATCCTACCAGACTGTTTGCGCGATCACGGACGCCCATCGCCTGCCGGTCAAAACCCACGCATACTGGAGGCGATGAACGGCGCGATGCGGGTGCCGGCGTGGCAGAGCGCGCAGGCGCGCGCCGCCTCGACCCCGTTCGGGACGGAGAGCGAGTAGGCGTCGCCGCTCGCGCTCCAGGTGAAGAGGCGGCGGCCGGCCTCGCGCCGCACCTCGATGCGCTTCGTGCGGAGCAACGACGGCGGCGCGTCCGGCAGGTTCGCGGCGCGGGCGAGGGCCAGGACCACCGTCTGCCCGTTCACCTCGCACACCAGCGAGGCGATCGGCGCCTGCGATGTGGCGATGGCGAGGATGTGCGCGTCGCGCAGCGGAGGGGCCACCCCGGTGTGGCGGCGGGCCTCGTCGAGCGAGGCGCGCCTGCCGGCGGGCATCCGCGTGGCGGCTTCGATGGAGCGGGCGGTCGGGGGGGCGGGGACGAGCTCGA
>DATEOX010000748.1:0-4330 GCA_035273585.1 Thermoanaerobaculia bacterium | reverse complement strand
CTCGAGTTGGTGAGCTTCCTCAAGAACCATCCTATCTATCGCTCGATCCCGATCATGGTGATCTCCACCGAGTCGAGCGACGAGGACCGCCGCCGCGCCGCCGCCCTCGGCGCCGAGGAGTACCTGGTCAAGCCGTTCCAGGCCGGGGATCTGATCGACAAGCTGCGGCGGCTGCTGAAGGTGGCGTAGGGAACGCCCATGGCCCGTGACGACGACCGCCGTGCGCGCGAGGAGTTCACCAGCGAAGCCGAGGAGCTGCTCGATACGCTGTCGCGGGACCTCGTGGACTTCGAGGCGCAGGGGGCGGGCGTCCGGCCGGAGCTGGTCAACAAGATCTTCCGGGAGGTGCACTCGCTCAAAGGGCTGGCGGGGATGCTCGGGTTCGTCGAGATCGCCGAGCTCTCGCACAACCTGGAGGACATGCTCGACCGGCTGCGGATGGGCAAGATCGCCATCTCCCGCGACCTGATCGACCTCCTGTACGACTCGGTCGACAGTCTGAACCGGCTGGTGATTGCGATCAACGACCCGTCGATGGGCGGCCTCGTCGACATCACCGCGCTGACGCGGCGCATTCATCACGCCGTGACGGCGCAGCCGCAGCAGAAGGCGGACGACCCGTTCGCGGAGCTGACCCTCGACGAGCAGACGCGCAAGTCGCTCACCGAGTACGAGGAGCACCGGCTGCTGGAGAACGTCCGAGCCGGCAAGCACATCCTCTCCATCGCCGTCACGTTCGACTTCTCCGACTTCGACGAGCGGCTGCGGGCGCTCACCACCACGCTCAGCGAGACCGGCGAGGTGATCTCCACCCTCCCAGCCATCGACACGACCGGCGGCGCAGGCATCTCCTTCCGGCTCTTGTACGGCTCGACGCTGAACGACGCCGCGGTGGCGGCGCTCAGCCCCGATGCGCGCGTCTCGTCGCTGCGGAAGCTGACGGCGCCCGCGCGGACGCCGGAAGAGGGTGGCGTGGCCGCCCCGGAGGCGGCGCCGGACGAGGAGCTGTCGCTGCGCTCGCTGTCGCAGACGGTGCGGGTGGACATCGGCCGGCTCGACCACGTGATGAACATCGTGGGGGAGCTGATCATCGAGAAGACGCAGCTCGAGGCGCTGACCCGCTCCCTCGACGTCCAGCAGGCCCGGCACGCCTCGCACGAGCTGGGCAAAGTCTCGCGCAACCTCGACCGGAAGCTCAACGAGCTGCAGCGCTCCATCATCGAGATCCGGATGGTCCCCGTCGGCCAGATCTACGCCAAGCTCTCCCGCACGGTGCGCAAGGTGGCGCGCGAGCTGGACAAGGAGATCGAGCTCGTGCTCCGCGGCGAAGAGACGGAGCTGGACAAGATGATGGTCGAGGCGCTGACCGACCCGCTGATGCACATCATCCGCAACGCCCTCGACCACGGCATCGAGTCGGCCGAGCAGCGGCGGATGAAGGGGAAGAACCCGGTCGGCCGCGTCACGCTGAACGCCTACCAGCAGGGGAACTCCGTCGTGCTCGACGTGCACGACGACGGCCGCGGCATCGACCCGGCACACGTGAAGGAAGTGGCGATCAAGCGCGGCCTCGTCGCGCCGGGCGATGTCGTCGATGCCCCGCGCGCGTACGAGCTCCTCTTCACGCCTGGCTTCTCCACGGCCTCGCAGGTGAGCGAGATCTCCGGCCGCGGGGTGGGCCTGGACGTCGTGAAGCGGAACATCAACGAGCTGAAAGGGACGATCGACGTCATCTCGACGGTGGGTGAGGGAACGACGTTCCGGATCATGCTGCCCATCACGCTGGCCATCATCCAGGCGCTGGTCGTCAGGGCCGGGGACGACAACTTCGCCATCCCGCTCACCGCCGTGGAAGAGTCGCTGCGCATCTACTCCCGCGACATTCGCACCGTCGAGCGCCGCGAGGTCTTCACTCTGCGCAACTTCACCCTGCCGCTGCTCAGACTGGCTGATGCCTTCGGCCTGGCCGACCAGCACGAGCATGGGCCGGACACGAAGTGGTTCGTGGTCGTGACGCGGGCGGGCGAGAAGACGGTGGGCGTCCTGGTCGATGCGCTGGTGCGGCAGCAGGAGATCGTCATCAAGTCGATCGGCGAGCGGCTCAAGAGCGTGCCGGGCATCGCCGGGGCGACGGAGATCGGGGAGAGCGAGATCGTGCTGGTGATCGACGTCGGCTCGCTGATCGATCACTTCGGAGGCCGCGCCCGCGAGACGCGCGCGTTCGCCCATGTTTGAGGAGTTCTTCGGCCTCACCGCGAAGCCGTTCGGCAAGACGCCCGACCCCTCCTTCCTCTACGAGTCCGACCAGCACAAAGAGGCGCTGGCCCGCCTCGAGTACGCCGTCGAGGAGAAGGAGCTGGCGCTGCTCGTCGGCGACATCGGCTCGGGCAAGACGACCCTCTCCCGCGCCCTCATCGACCGGATCGGCGAGGCGCGCCCGATCATCCTCCTGATCAATCCCCGCCTGACGCCCGTGCAACTGCTACGCGCCGTCTCCGCGGCGCTCGGCATCGAGCCGGCGAAGTACCGGAACGAGCTGCTCGACCGGCTGCACGCGCGCCTGTTCGAGCTGTACGAGGAGCGCCGCGAGCCGGTGCTGATCATCGACGAGGCGCAGCTCATCCCCTCCAAGGCCACTTTCGACGAGATCCGCCTCCTGACGAACTTCCAGCTCGATGATCAGAACCTGCTGAGCGTCCTCCTCATCGGCCAGCCGGAGCTGGAGGCGCGTCTCGACCGCGCGGCGTACGCGCCGCTGCGCCAGCGGATCGGGATGCGCTACTCTCTCGGTCCTTTGACCGCCGAGGATACCGCCCGCTACATCGAGCACCGCATTCGCGTGGCCGGCGGCGCGCGGAACCCCTTCAGCGCCGACGCCGTACGCGAGATCCACCAGCTCTCCGGCGGCATCCCCCGCCTGATCAACACCCTGGCCACGACCGCCCTCCTCGATGCCTTCGGCGAAGACGCCCCGCACATCGATCCGGCCCGCATCGCCGCCGCCGCCCGCGAGCACCGGATGGAGGCCGCAAATGGTTGACCTGGTCAAGATCCGCAAAAAGGCGAAAAAGACGGAGCAGCCCCAACCCCCCGAACCGACAACTGAAAACCGACAACCGACAACGGTTCCGGACGACCTACCAGCAACCAGCAACCAGCAACCAGCAACCGGTTCCACGAAGCTCGCCCGCTTCAAAGAAGAAGCCGGCCGCCGCCGCGAGGTCGTCAAGAGCGAGGAGCGCGCGGAAGCGGCGCAGCAGGAGCTCCTCACCTTCACCATCGCCGGCGAGCAATACGCGCTGGACATCGAGCACATCGTGGAGATCGTCCGGCCGCGCAACGTGACGCGCGTGCCGAACGCCGACGCCTCGATCGTCGGCATCATGTCGTTGCGCGGCACCATCGTCACCCTCGTCGACGTCCGCCAGCGCCTCCGCCACCCGCCCGCCGGGGCGCAGACCGAGGACACGCGAGTCATCGTCGTCGACTACGCCGGCGAGACGCTCGGGTTCGAAGTGGAGCGCGTGCAGCGCGTGGTGAAGGTCGAGGCGGGGGCGGTCGACGCCCACCCGGTCGTCCACAGCAGCGAACAGGAGGACGCCATCCGCGGCGTCTTCCGACAGGGCGGCGCGTTGACGATCCTCCTCGATTTCGACAAGCTACTCGACCGCGGCGCCCCGCGCGCCCAGCGAGCTTCCTGAACCGACCGACATCCCATGGAACTGACCTGCAAGCAGTGCGGCTCGAAGTTTCGCGCGGCGATCCAGTTGCCGCTCAAGGGGCCGGTGCGCGTCGTCTGCCCCTCCTGCCGTAACCAGATGGTCATCAAGCCGGCCAGCGGCGCCCATCAGGCGGTCACGCCCGCCCAGGCCCAACAGGGCCGCAAGCGCATCGCCGCCATCACCGACGAGCCGCGCCCCTTCCGCCACTTTCTCGGCGAGCACCTGCGAAGGCTCGGCTTCGAGGTCGTCTACTTCGAGACCGGCGACCCGGCGCTGGAGTTCATCCGCCGCACCCGCGCCGACCTGCTCATCGTCAATGTCTACCTGCGCGGGAAGCTGGGCGTCGAAGTGACGGAAGAGATCAAGGCCGATCCCGACCTGAAGCACACCCGGGTCATCCTGATCGGCGCCCTCTTTCGGGCGAACCGCTTCCGGGCGAACCCGACGAACCTCTACGGCGCGGACGAGTACATCGAAGAGCAGATTCCGGAGAAGGAGTTTCGCCACATCCTCCACAGGCTCTTCCCGGACATCGCCGACACCTCGGAGATCCCGCTCGAGCCGCGCGAATTCGATGAGGCGCGGCGCCTGGCGCGGCTGATCCTCTC
>DATEOX010000747.1:0-6629 GCA_035273585.1 Thermoanaerobaculia bacterium | reverse complement strand
GATCTCCATCCCATGCTCGGTGATCTTCTCCGCGCGGGGCACGGCGAACTGGTATGTGCCGCCGGCGATCTTGCCGTTCACCTCGAGGATGCGATCGAGGGCCGCGGTAGGAAGGTCGATCGTCGGATTCGCGGGAGGTGCGGGAGCTGGTCCGATCGGCGTCTTCGTCAGCGCCAGCGCATCGTGCAGCGTGCGCGCGAGCTTCGCTGCGTCGCCGTGACCGCTGAAGTGGAGATACATCACGTGCGGCGACTCGCCGGAGAGATGATTGTGGAGCGCGCTCTGCTCGATGCCGCCCTTCTGCAGCGCATCGATGACCGGCGTGATCTCGGACTCGAGGAGCACCAGATCGCCCATCGCCATCGCCTGCCCATTGCCGGCGTCCTTGAACGCGGCCCACGATCCGAGCGCCAGCGCCGGTTTGATCGCAACGCCATCGGCGGTGACGGTGAGATCGGCGCGTGGAAAACTGACCTTGTACACGCCGCCGGGTTGCACGGAACCGGCGCGGCCGATGGCCGCTTCGACGTCCTTCCAATCCTTTCGCGGCGCGGCGGCAATCAGGAGAAGAGCGGCTGTGGCGATGAGAAGCATCTTGCGCATGGCGGTTCCTTTCACGGTTTCGCGGAGTCGCGGACGACGAGGATTCGCCCGTGGTCGGGATCGCAAACGTAGGCATCCTTGCCGTCGGTCGTGACGCAGTGCGCGCCGCGCACGGTCGTAGCGGTGGCGAGCGGAGCGAGCGCGCCGTTGGCCGCGACGGAGAAGATCGTCATCGTCGCGCTGCGGGCGCCCGGCACGTAGAGATGCCGCCGCGCCGGATCGTAGTCGCTGATGTCGATCCCATTCCCGGCGGACGCAGCCGCGAGCACCGCACCGTTGCGCGCCGCATCCATCACGACCGCTTTTCCCTCGGCACAGCCGGCGAAGAGAGAAAGTGCGAATGCTCGTCATAGGCGATCCCGCGCGAGCCGCTGCAACCGTTCGGCCACTTCGCGATGATCGTTCGCGACCGCAGGTCGATTGCAACGCTCGTCCCCGACCAAAGATGCGTGTACGCGCGGCCGCCGTGCGGGTCGATCACGAGCGATTCCGGGTAGCGAACCTAGTCCGGGCTCCCTGCGAGCGCTGACCGTGCGGTCACGCGCTGGGATTTCAGGTCGATGATCACCACCTGCTGTGCGGTTCGATCGATGGCATGGAGCGAGCCATCGCCTTCATCGACGGAGGTGGTTCCTTCGCCGTGCCCGCCGCCGTACGACGTCTCCGCGCGCAAACCGGCGATCGGCGTCTTCTGATGCGTCGCCGGATCGATCGCGACGATCGTCCCCGTGCGTCCGGCCGGCACGAGCACGCGATGAAGCGACGGCGAGTAGCGAAGGTCGTCGAAGCCAATCCCCTTGCCGTCGCCGGCGATGGCAATCGTTTCGCCGGAGAACGGCTGCGCGCACGCGGTGGAGGCGGCGAAGAGAAGGGCCAGGCTGACGCTTCTTTGGATCGTAGACATGGAGGTCCTCCAGCACTTGCGCAGCACGCGCCAGGCGCTCGTCGTCAGCAGCATGTGCCATGGCGATCGCGGCGCCGAAGAACAGCGTCGCGATCTCGCCCGCCCGCCTGCGCAACCGCTGCAAGCTCGTGGCGAGTTGCGCCGCGTCGCGCGCCGTGTTGAAACGCTGCTGCGCCTCGGCGCCCTCAGCCCCTCGATCACCCGCGACTCGAACATCGCCCACTGGAAGTCCTCGAGCATACAGCGCCGATTCGCTGCATGTGCCGTGCGACCTCGACCCGCAGTGGATGGATCAGCAGGAGCCACCGTGACGCTGCCGTCGTCTGCGCGTCATCCGGCATGACCGCGCGACTGTATCACCGACAATTTTCTCCGCCTCGGCGAGAGGCCTGCGGCGATCTCGGGGGACAAGTGCGGAGATGAAGCTCGCGGAAGGTCGGGGCTCGAGGTCGGAGGGGGACGAGGCGGTTGCGAAGATCGTTGCAGATGGTGGAGCCAATCGGGATCGAACCGACGACCTCCTGAGTGCGATTTGCTTCCCAGTCTCGGGACGTCTCATGACACCTCCGGATTTCAATGAGTTAGACATAGCTGGACCTATCCGGCGAGCGAATATTTGCGCAAAGTAGCCGCGAAGTAGCCGCGCCCCATCGGATCGGTTGCGAAGTTTGCGCAGCGTCAAAGGCCGTCGTCTCGGCCCTCCAAAGATCTATGCGTCATCAATAAAAGGGCCAGCGGGAGCGAATGCACTCCCGTGCATCCCGCCATCCTCGCGTTGCTTAGAAAAATGGAGACTCGCAAAGTCGTGTTTCCCGAACGCGATTGTTTGCGCTGATCCGCGGCCAAATAAAAGAAGTTTCTGCTTTCGGAGCGAATGTTCCACCGTAAGAGCTCCGACGCGCGCTGAAACCGGCCGACTGGCGTCTCCTGCAAACGCCGGCCTGTCACGCTGGAGGTCGCGGGTTCGAGCCTCGTTCGCCCCGCCAAAATCGAACGTCAGTGAGAGCCGCCGCAAGGCGGCTTTTGTTGTTTGCGCGCCGCTACCGCGCGAGACTCGCCACTCTCATTAGCACTCTCAATAGAGACAGTTTTCGGGCGGCGGATCGGAAGGGCTTTCATGGTGATTTCCCGCGCGTTCCGCTCGTGAGGCCGAGACAGGCCTGCGCGATGTCGCCGGTGCTGTCGGCGGGATCGAACTGCGGGAGCTCCCAACCATCGATCATCTGCTCGTCGTCATACTTGAAGTTGAAATAATGGCAGCGGACGGTCTCGACGTTGGTGTCACCCATCATGTTGATTACGCGCATCAGTTCGTCGCGCGTGGTTGTTCGCTGGCGATGTCGGTTGCTCCGGTGTGGCGGAACGTGAAGAAGTCGGCTTTGTGATTCAGCAGTGGGTATCCAAGGATACCGCTCGCGATCGCGATCAGCCGGTGGCGATCGCGCGATGGACGAGAGGCGCGCGACCGGGGTGCTGCTGCAGTCTCAAATCGCATAGTCCTCGTACAGTAGCGAACGGAATTCCGTCCGCAGCAGCGACGAGATGATCGTCGCGAGCGGCATGATCAGGGAGGCGTTGCGATTCCTCCGATCGCGGCCGTAGTGCAACGCGATGACGTTCAGGTTGCGATCGACGCAGGCGCAGCCCGCCTGCTCCTGGGCGGATCGGATGGGGACCAAAATCGTTCCGTCGGCGCGCGGCTCCCCCGGCTCGAAGCCGGCGACGCCGTCGAACCATGTCCCGCGATGGTCACGCCAGAGCCAAGCCAGATCACCGGCGCGGAGGGACGTCCGGCGGTCGCTCAGCTCGATGTAACGACGCTCCGTGTCAGGTCCGTTGCCGACGAACGACGGGATCGATTCGCTGAGGCGGATCAACACGAAGCCGCTCTTGTCATGGTGAACGATGCCGCTCCGCTCTTTTGCCGCGCAGGCTCCTAGCGCAACGACAGCAACCCGGGCGTCGCGAAGAGGTCCACGTCCGGCGCCTCCCCACCCTTCCACGACGGCCTGCAGCGTCTCGTCGTCCAGATTGAAATAGTGCTTGTTCACCGTCGCGAGCGACGTATCGCCCATCATGCGAACAACTCCCATGAGGTGCTTCCCGTCGCGCGACTTCGCCGCGATGTGTGAGGCGCCGGTGTGTCGGAAGTTGAAGAAATCGGCCTTCTTGCCGGTCAGCTCGTACCCGAGCATGCGGCTCGCGATCTCGATCAACCGCGCCCACTGCTTGCGGATGTCCACGTATGGCCTCCCGGTCGCAGGGTTCGGGTGAATGACGCCGCGCGCGTGCTGCGGCCGGATGCTCAGCAGGTAATTCACGAAAGGCGCAGCGAGGCCGCCGCCGCGCGCCTTGATGTCCTTGTTTCACGTTCTTGTGCTGGTCGAGCCTGAACCAGCCGCGCCGTGTCGCCGGGTCGATGGTAATCTCTTCCCACGTCAGCGCGCGGTTGTTCTTCGGCCGCATGAGCGTGTAATACCCGGACGTAGCAGAGGCCGCGCAGCGGCAGGAAAGACGGCGAGCGAAGCCCGCGGCTCTTCTTCTCACGCGCCACCTGCGCATTCCAAGCCGCGCTACGTATGATGAGTGCCTGCACGCGATCATCCCGGACGGAGCGATCCTGCTCACCGAGTCCGGTGTGTCCGCTCACGCCGGCGGCGCGTAGTCGATGTCGACGTCGAACGGGGACGTCCCGCTGGGCGTTCCCTGCACCGTGGCGGTCAGCGGCGAGTGGGTCAGCGCCCTTTGCGCGTGGCGGTTCAGCTTCTCGACTGCAGCCTCCGCGTCGTGGCCGAGAAGGCGCGCTCCTTCGCTGAGCAGCCGCAGGCCTTCGGTGAAGACCGGCAGCGAGCTGTCGAGCGCTTTCCCGAAGAAATCGCGGATCTCCATTTCGTTGCCGCGCGTCTGGATGAGGTGCCAGGCGCGGATGACTAGCGTGTCGGTGATGTGCGGAAAGCGGTTTGCGAGATTGCGCGTCCAGTCGTGTAGCAGCTCGATGCGCCGCAGACGGAGCAGTAGATACGCGCCGATGGCGGCCGCGAACGGATTGGCCATTTTCTCCTGCAGCATGTGCTCGGCCTGCTCCGCCCAGTCGCTCATCGACGAGGCCGAGTAGAGATCGCCGCGCTGCATGTAGCCGCTGATGGCGTCCGCCGCGGCGTCGTGCGTGCGCACGCGGACGGCCGCGATGCGCCGCCCGCCGCTGATCTCGTCCGAGCGCACCAGCACTTCCCTCGCCGATCCGGGCATGCGCACGCGCACGTTGAGGCCGGGCATGCCGAGGGAGAGGATGTAGCGCAACTCCGTCGGCGGCAGCACGAACGTGATGCACGCGCCGTCTTCGCGGATCTCGCCGACCCGCGCCGGGCCTTCGTCGCGTTTCAGCTCGACGTGCACGCCGCCGTCGAGAAGCGCCGCCGGCGTCCGGGCCGCGGCAGGATCGACCGCCGCCATCGACTCCAGCGCGATCGCCTTCACTTGGCGGATGTTCTTCAGCGGCACCTTCAGCGGGCGCGCGTCGCGGGTGGCGGGCGGCGTTTTGCGGGTCGACCGAAGGCTGTCGCGGGTGATCGTGCGCTGCATCGCCCCCGGCTCATGAAGCGTCACGATCTTGCCCGAGGCCAGATGCACGCGCAGAAACGACCCTTCCGACGGCACCTCAACCGATTTCTCGTCGCCGGGCGAAAGCCAGAGCCGGTCGACCGTCGCCAGATCCGGCGACACCACTTCGACCGCGGCCGGCGGCATGTCCGGCGCGAACCGGATCTTTAGCGTGCCGCTCACAGTTCCACCTCCAGCTCGAACAGCGGCGGCATCAGCGTCTCCGTGCGCGTCTGCTGCGGGAAGTTCTGAAACGTCAGATGGATGTTCCAGTCGCCCGGAGTGAGCCGTCCGGTCCACGGCCGGTCCTGCCCGGCGGCGGACTGGATGGCCACGCCGCCGCGCTGCAGCAGGATCGCCGACTCGGCGTTCGCCTGCGGCGTCTGGCAGCCGATCGACGTCCGCACGTGCGCGGCGGGCGGCGTATGGATGGTGGCCGCGACGCCACTCGGGTCGGGATTGCACGCGAGCGGCTTGTTCAGATCCGCGGCGATGCTGCTGATGATCTGGCCGAGGGCGTTGCTGAGCGTGAACGTGTCCACCTGCAGCTTCCCGTTGCGATTCAGCGCCGCCGCGCCGTCGAGCGAGTCGATCACTGCGGTGGCGAAGTACGTGGCGTCGTCCTCCGGCCCGTAAGCCTGGAGGCCCTGCGCCGCGGCGTAGTACGTCGCGATCGATGCGGGCTGATCGAACATCGTGGCGTCGTCGACGAGCCGCGCGCCCGTCGGCGGATTCGCCTGCGTTAGCGCGTCGATCGGCGTCTCCCGGCACGCGTCGACGAAGAACAGCTGCGTCGCCTTCACGTGTCCCATCCCGCTGCGCGAGGCCTTGAAGTCGATGCAGCGCTCCCACCGCGTCCCCGCCGGATCGCTGAAGTCGGACGGCAGCAGGTACTGCGCCGCGCCGGCGGAGAGGCCGTGGCCCGCGAAGTAGAAGAACGCGATCCCGCCCGGCTGAGCCAGGCAGCGCTTCAGCCAGCGCTTGCGGAAGGCGTCGGTGATGTTCGCGAGCGTCGCCTCCTCGATCACCACGTCCTTCCCGTCGGGCCGCGTGACCTGCTCGCCGGGCGACAGCAGCAGCTCGATCGAGCCGAACTGCACCGCGGTGTTCGTGTACTTCGTCGCCAGCCACTCGGCGATTCGCTTGGCCGTGATCGTCGTCGTGGTGAGTTGGCCGAGGCCGAAGTTCGTCCCCGCCGCGTTCGGTGCGCCGGGCTTCAGATGCGGATACTCGCCGGCGCCGATGACGATCGCGTGGAGCCGCGGACCGGTGAGGTCGATGTCCTGCTCTTCGGGCGGCCAGTAAAGGCTCATGGCTTCACTTTCAGTCCGTTGATTTTCGTCCGCAGGCGCTCGTAAAAGCGGTTCTGATCGAAGTACGCGCCGTGCGCCTTGATCGTGTAGGTCTGCGTGTCGTACTGGAAGTCTTGGACACGGTCGAACACCTTGCCGCACGCGTATGCGAAGATGTCGACCTCGTCGAAGACGTTGATCCAGCGCCGGATGTTCGGAGGCGTCGAGGC
>DATEOX010000746.1:0-57796 GCA_035273585.1 Thermoanaerobaculia bacterium | reverse complement strand
GCTCGACGTGCCGTCCGCGCCGCTCCCGGAGATCGCCGCATCATGAGCCTCGTCCCTGTGATCCTCGTGGTCGACGACGACCCCTCCATCCGCCATTCGCTGGAGCGTGAGCTGCACGAGCGCGGCTACACGACCGTCTCGGCAAGCGACGGGCTGGAAGGCATTCGCGCGTTCGACGCGAGCGCGCCCGACCTCGTCCTCACCGACCTCTCCATGCCTCGCGCTGACGGCTTCGAATTGATCAGCGCCATCCGGGCGAAATCACGCACGCCGATCCTCGTCCTCTCCGTCCGCGGCGACGATGCCGACAAGATCCGCGCCCTCGACCTCGGCGCGGACGATTTCGTCACCAAGCCGTTCTCCGTCGCCGAGCTGCTCGCCCGCGTTCGCGCCCAGTTGCGCCGGACCACGGCCGCGGCGAAGGCGCTCGCATTCGATGGGCTGTCCATCGATCTGGAGCGTCGCCGCGTCACGCAGGGCGAGCGCGAGATCCATCTCACCCCAACCGAGTATTCGCTCCTCGAGCTGCTGGCCACGAACGCCGGCAGACCGATGTTCACCGACCACATCATCGGCCGCATCTGGCGCGATGCGCCCGGCACCACGGCCGACACCGTCCGCGTGCACATGAGCTCCCTGCGCAAGAAGATCGAGCCCGACCCGTCGTCGCCACGCTACATCGTGACCGAGCCGTGGGTCGGCTATCGCTTCATCGCCGAGCCGGTGATCTCTTAAGCAACCATTTCGGCTTTCCGACGCCAATCCTTCGGCTTTCTTAACGAGCGCCGATTTCCTCCCGTGTTGCGATGAGCATGAGTCATCGCCCGGCCGCCACCGCAATGCTCGTCTTCCTCTTCTGGATCGCGGCGGCCGTCCTCGCCGGTGCGTGCCACCTCGAGCTCGACGTGCTGTCGCCCTCGAGCGCCGCCGGCGCAACCGTCGGATCGATCATCGTCGTCGCCTGGCTCTACACGCGCTTGTGCGCCCGCGGCGCCGGCATCTCGCACGCGCTCGGCGTCGGCATCGCCTGGCTGGTGCTGGCGATCGTCGCCGAGATTGCGATTACCAGCCGTATCGGGCACGGCTGGTACTCACTGATCGGAACGCCCGACCGTCCGCTGCTGCGCAACGTCTTTCTCTTCGTCTGGGTCTTCGCGCCCGCGCTCTTCGCCAGCCGACAGACATTAAGAAACCATTAAGGTCCATTAGATCAATGACATAGCGAGATAGACTCAAAACGAGATGTCGACCGCACCGAAACCCGAAGAGTCCCCCGAATCCCTGCTTCCGGCCGAGTCGCTCGCCGACCGCGTACAGCGGAAAATTCTCGGCGAGCGACGCGACGTCACCGATCCGCACGCGCTGCACAAGATCTCGCTCATCGCCTTCCTGGCCTGGGTCGGCCTCGGCGCCGACGGACTCTCCTCCTCGGCGTACGGCCCCGAGGAGGCGTTCCGCGCGCTTGGCGGGCATCACTACCTCGCCCTCGGGCTCGCGCTGGCCACCGGCATCACGGTGCTGATCCTGTCGGCGTCGTACTCGAGCATCATCGAGCAGTTCCCGACGGGCGGCGGCGGCTACGTCGTCGCATCGCGCCTCCTCGGGCCGCGCATCGGCGTGGTCTCCGGCTGCGCGCTCGTCGTCGATTACATCCTGACCATCACCGTCTCGATCGCGTCGGGCGGCAACGCGATCTTCAGCTTCCTGCCGCCGTCGTGGCACGCCTGGAAGATGTCCGTGGAGGTGGCGGCCATCGTCCTCCTCATCGCTCTCAACCTCCGCGGCGTGAAGGAGTCGGTGAAGATCCTGACGCCGATCTTCCTCGTCTTCCTGGCTACGCACGCGCTGCTCATCGGCTATTCGATCTTCACCCACGTCGGCGCCATCCCCGAGGTCTCGCACCGGCTTTCGACCGAATACGCGAACGGGCTGGCGACGCTCGGCCTGGGCGGCATGCTGCTGCTGTTCCTGCGCGCCTACTCGCTGGGCGGCGGCACGTACACTGGGATCGAGGCGGTGTCGAACGGACTGCAGATCATGCGCGAGCCGCGCGTGCAGACGGGGAAGAAGACGATGGTCTACATGGCCGTCTCGCTGGCGCTCACCGCGTCCGGCATCCTCGTCGCGTACCTCCTCCTGCAGACGCGCCCTGTGGACAGCAAGACGATGAACGCCGTCCTCTCCGAGACCGCGTTCGGAGGGTGGCGGCTGGGCGGCGTCCCGGTCGGCTACTGGCTCGTGCTGGTCACGCTGATCTCGGAGGGCCTGCTCCTCTTCGTCGCCGCGCAGGCGGGCTTCATCGACGGCCCGCGCGTGATGGCCAACATGGCCGTCGACTCCTTCTTCCCGCACCGCTTCGCCGCGCTCTCCGAGCAGCTCTCGATGCACAACGGCGTGATCCTGATGGGCGGCGCCGCGCTGGCCATGCTCTTCTACACGAAGGGGAACATCCACGTCCTGGTGGTCATGTACTCGATCAACGTGTTCCTCACCTTCACGCTCTCGCAGCTCGGGATGTGGCGCTTCTGGTGGCCGCGCGGCGGCGAGCGTCAGCGCCGCTACCACATCTTCATCCACGGCCTGGCGCTGATCATGTGCGCCGCCATTCTGACCATCACCACGTTCGAGAAGTTCGGCCACGGCGGCTGGGTCACGGTGGTCATCACGACGCTTTTCGTTCTGCTTTGCCTGCGCGTCCGCCGGCACTACGACTCGATCCGCGCCGGCCTCCGCCAGCTTGACGACATCCTCGGCGCCATCCCGACCACCGGCACGCCGAATGACCAGCCGCTCAATCCGAACGCGCCGACGGCCGTCATCCTGGTCAGCGGCTTCAACGGCCTCGGCGTGCACACCGTGCTCTCCACCCTCCGTTTCTTTCCCGGCCTCTACAAGCAGTTCATCTTCGTCTCCATCGCCGTC
Source organism: Thermoanaerobaculia bacterium (assembly GCA_035273585.1). GTDB lineage: Bacteria > Acidobacteriota > Thermoanaerobaculia > Gp7-AA8 > Gp7-AA8 > JAFAVZ01. The sequence goes on along the minus strand of DATEOX010000746.1, from coordinate 54,874 downwards.
GTCGACTCCGGGCACTTCAAGGGCCGCGAAGAGATCGAAGCGCTCCAGCGCGAGACGGACGCGAACGTGCAGCGGTATGTCGATCTCACCCGGCATCTCGGCTTTCCGGCCGAGGGGGTGACGGACATCGGCATCGAAGTGGTCGCGGAGGCGACGGAGGTCTGCGAGCGCGTCGCGCGGCAGTATCCGAAGGCGACGATCATCTCCGGCAAGCTGGTCTTCCGCCAGGAGCGGATGTTCAACCGCCTGCTGCACAACGAGACGCCGACGCTCATCCAGCGCCGCCTGCAGTGGCTGGGGGTGCCGATGGTGGTGCTGCCGGTGCGGGCCAGCGTGTGAAGACGATCCTCAGAACAGCGAGCGCTGTCCGCGCAGCGTTTCGGGGTCGACGGGCTGCTGGCCGAGCTCGCGTTGCAGCTCGCGTGCGCTGGCCGGGCTGTGGCCGGCAAAGTGATTGTTGAAGAAGCCGTAGATGTCCTTCGTGTGCGCGGCGCGCTTCAGCGCCTCGGACCAGGCGCGGATCTCCTCCGATCGGTCGAACTGCACGCGCGAGTAGTCGGTGATCTCCCGGTCGGGGCCCATCCACCGCACATACAGAAAGTCGGCCGTCGCACGCTCGACCAGCTCCAGCATCGTCTCGCGCCGGATCCACCTCCCGTCGCTGAGCGCGAGCGCGATGCCGTGCCCGGCCAGCAGCTCCAGCAACCGCGGCAGCACGTCCGGCCGCATCCACCGGCTCTGGCGAAGCTCGACCGCGAAGCGGAGGTCGCGCGGCAGGTTGGGAAGGAACTGCTCGAGGGCCGGCATCTCATCCGGCGCGAAGTCAGGACCCATCTGCAGCAGGATCGGCCCCAGCTTCGGGCCCAGCTCCCGCGCCCGGTCGATGAAGTTGCGGGCGAGGTCATCGGCGTTGACCAGCCGCAACTCGTGCGTCACCTCCTTCGGCATCTTGAGCGCGAAGGTGAACCCGGGCGGTGTGCGCTCCGACCATGCGCGCACCGCTCTCACATCGGGAACGGCGTAGAAGGTGGAGTCGACCTCCACGGCGCGGAACGCCCGGGCGTACGTCGGGAGAAACTCGGACGCGCGCGTGCCGGGCGGATAGAACGGCCCCACCCAGGCCGCGTAGTTCCATCCCTGCGTGCCGATGAGTGTGGTCATGCGCGGATCGAGGTGCTGCCGGCTAGACGATCAGCCGCTTGCGCATCGCGTACAGAACGATCTCGGCGGTGCTGTGGAGATTCAACTTCTGCATGAGGTTGGCACGGTGCGTTTCGACCGTCGAGACTCCTACGTCGAGCAGCGCCGCGACTTCCTTGTTCGATCGGCCCTCTGCGAGGAGCTGCAGTACCTCCTTCTCGCGGTCGGTCAGCAGGTCGTACGAATCGGTGAGCCCGCGCTCCTGCAATTGCGCCATGTATTCTTCGGCGAGCACACCGCTCACGGCGGGACTGAAGAACGACTTTCCGGCGGCGACGGCGCGGATGGCGGGCAACAGGTCTTCGTCGGTCGCGTCCTTGAGGAGATATCCGCGCGCGCCGGCATTGATGGCGCGCATCACATACGACTCGTCGAGATGCATGCTCAGCATGATCGCCAGCGGCGGCGGTTGCATCTTCTGGGAGCGCGCTGCAACATCGATCCCGTTCAACTTCGGCATTGCCACGTCGAGGATCAGCAGGTCGGGATGATGCTCTTCACAGAGCCGCAGCGCTTCCAGCCCGTCCGCCGCCTCGGCCACGACTTCCACCGACTCCTCCGTCTCCAGAAGGGAGCGCATTCCGCGCCTCACGATGGAGTGATCGTCAGCCAGTAGCACGCGCACGTTGGCCCTCCTCGATCGACACGGCGATGGGCATCGTAACGTGCAACTCCGTGCCGTTCGGCTTTTGCGTGCCGATCTCGAACGTTCCGCGGAGCTCGCGGACGCGCTCTTCGATTCCGAGCAACCCTACTCCGCGGGCACGGCCGGGATCGATACCGGTACCGTCGTCTGCGACGACCAGGTCGAGCGTGTTCTGTGCGAGCTGCACGTTGACCTCGATGCGTTTCGCCTGAGCGTGACGCGCGCAGTTCGTCAGCGCCTCCTGCACGATCCGATAGATGCAGGTGCGGTACTGGTCGGGTAACGAATCAATGTCGCCGGCGAGCGTGAGATCGACCGGGATGCCGAACCGCCGCCGGAAATCGCGCACGTGCCACTCCAGCGCGGGCTGCAGACCGAAGTCGTCGAGCATGCTCGGACGCAGCCCCATCACCAGATCACGCACCGAGCGGAGGATCGTGTCGAGAAGGCGCTTGGCCTCGGCGATGGCCTGCGACAGTTGAGCATCTGAATGTCCACGGGCACGGTCGGCGCGACCCACTTCCATGCGCAAGGCGGTGAGCATCTGACCGACGTGATCGTGCAGCTCGCGGGTGAGCTTCTTTCGCTCCTTTTCCTGTGCGGCGACGAGTTGCTGGGAGAGGAGCCGCATCTCCTGTTCGGCCTGTTCGGCATGGAGACGCTGTCGTTCCGACCGGCGCTCGAGCATGCGCAGACGGATGACGGCGATGAGCGCGACGACGAAGCCGAGAAAAAGCGTGCGCCAGAGGCGGCGGTGGAGATCCTGGTGAAAGACGGCCAGACGCCGGCTGACTTCCGCGCGTTGCGTCGCGAGATTGGTGTTGTTCAACTGTTCGATGTCGCTGGTGATGGCCAGGACAGCCTCGCGCCGCGGCAGCACCTCGCGCCGGAGAAACCGGCCACTCCGCATCAGCTTCTCGTAGGCGGACCACTCGAACAGCGGCTCGAACGCCTCCCAGTACTCGTCCAGGCGATGATCCAGATTGTCCATGCGCTGCGCCACGGTGGCCGGCAGCAGCGTGCGAAGCTCCTTCACGGAGGCCGTGTGCTTCTGGCGCAGCTCGGTCAACTGCTGGCGATACTCCGGACCATCCGCGGAATCCGTATCGAGAAGATAGTCGCGAATGTAGATGCTGGAGAGGTACACGTCCGCCCGGAGACGGCGGAGCGTGCTCTCGACGTCTCGATGATGCGTGTTCAACTGATCGAGCTGCGCGTAGATCTCCTCGGCCTTGTGCGACGTCGTGGCCACGGACGTGTAGATGAGGAGCAGCAGCCCGGCCAGCGCGGCCGCCGTCACAGGCCACGTGGCCAGGAATCTTCTCTGCCATTTCCTCGACATTCGAATCGGCACTGCAACCGACAACACGCGTCGTCAGATCATCACTTCCTCGCGGATGAGACGGAAGAGCTCGCGGAACGAGCCAACGACCGTCACGCCCGGAGGAGGCTCCCGCTCCCCGCTGGCGAAAAAGAGCGCGCGACCGTTCTCCGACGCGAACTTCAATGGTCCGAAGTCGGTGATGTCGTCGCCCGCGTACACGACGCGTCCGGCACCGACCGCGCGCGCGAGCCATCGCAACGCCTCCTCCTTGCCGCCGCCCGGCCGGCGCGCTTCTACCACGCACCGTCCTTCGATCACATCGAGATGCGACTGCCTCGCCCACCGCCGGAACATCTCGATGACCGGGGCGATCGCCTCATACGGTACTCCGCGCCAGTGCAGCGCGAGCGCGTGCTTCTTCGATTCCAGACGCAGACCGCTCGCAGCGATCTCGCGCCCAAGCTCGGAGTCGAGCTCGATCGCCAGCGCCGGCATGTCGCGGACGAGGACGCCGCCCGGGGAGTGGATCTCCAGACCGTGCGACGAGATGAGGTACGCGCCCGGTGCGTTGACCCGCGCCGTCAGATCGTCCGCATCCCGGCCGGACACGATGGCCACGACGACGCCTCGCATGTGCGTGGTCTCGGCGAGCAGCGCGGCGGCGGCGCGATCGATCTGCACTTGGCCGGGATCATCACGGATCGGTGCGAGCGTACCGTCGAAGTCGAACGCCAGAAGAGTCGAGCCGCTCATCCGGCCACCACCTCCTGCGGTCTCGGCCCGCGCGGGGATGTTCGCTGCGGCCAGAAGCGCGTCTGTCGCTGCCGTAGCTCGCTCATATCGGTGAGCAGTTTCTCCGACCAGTCGTAAATCGAATGCGACGCGATCTGATCGCGCATGGTCTGCATGCGCGCGCGGCGTTCGGCGAGCGGCATGAGGATCGCGCGCAGGACGCTCTCGGCGACCTGCTGTGTGTCATAGGGATTGACGATCAGGGCGCCGTCGAGCTCCTTTGCGGCGCCGGCGAACGTGCTGAGCACGAGTACCCCATCCCCGTCGTTGCATGCAGCGACATATTCCTTGGCAACGAGGTTCATTCCATCGTGCAGCGGCGTGACGAGTGCGCTGTCGGCCATCGCGTAGAACCGCCGGACTTCGTCGGGTGCGAACGTCCGCATTTCGAGGATGATCGGTTTCCAGGTCTCCGTTCCGAAGCGTTCGTTGACCCGATCGACGAGCTCGCGCAGATCGTCGGCGAGCCGCTGGTATTTGCGAATGCGCGTACGCGTCGGCGACGCGAGCTGCACGAAGATGTACTTGCCGATGAGCGACGGGTTCTCTTCGAGCAACAGCTCCACCGCGGCAACGCGCTCGAGGAGCCCTTTCGTGTAGTCCGCACGATCGACGCCGACGCTCACATGCGCCTCCGGCGGAATCCCGAGCGAGCGCCGCAGAATGTCCCCCTCCGCGCGCGACGCGGCAGGATACGGCCACTCCACGCTGATCGGGTACTCGCGGACCTGGGTGCGATGTCCGCCGTGCGTAACCGACATCGATTCGAAGTCCACGCGGCATTCGCGATAGCGTTGCACGGTCTCGAGGAAGTTCAGGCAGTACTGCCGCGTGTGGAACCCGACGATGTCCGCTCCGAGCATCCCGTCGAGGATCTCTTCCTTCGAGGGGCAGATGCCCACCACTTCGGAGCTCGGCCAGGGGATGTGCCAGAAGAGGCTCGTCACGATGTGCGGGGCCCGATCGCGCACGAGTTTCGGCACGAGCGCGAAGTGATAGTCCTGAATGAGCAGCAATCCATCGGCGTTCGTTTCCTCGACGGCCGCTCTGGCGAACGTCTCATTCACGGCCTGATACGCGAGCCAGTCGGACGCGCGGAACGACGGCTGCGTGTGCGCGATGTGGCAGAGCGGCCATAGGCCTTCGTTGGCAAAGCCGGAGTAGTAGCGCTCGTAGGCATCCTCTTCGATGAAGAGCCGCCGCAATGTGTATTCGGGCCCGTCGGGAGGAACGGCCACGTGACCCGTGCGGTCCGAGCTCACGCGATCGGCCGAGCCGCCGCCGTACGCAATCCACGTTCCGCCGCATGCGCGAAGGATCGGCTCGATCCCCGTCACGAGGCCGCTGGCCGGACGCTGCACGACGACCTTCCCTCCGCTGTCCCATTCGTGAGCGTACGGCTCCCGATTGGCGATCACCACCAGGCCGCCGTCCGGAATCCGGGCGCCGACCACCGCGCGAAGACGCTCCGCGCCGCCTCTGTCGCTCCCGCTTCCGACGCGGAGATGCTCCACGGTCTCGTGCATGTCGCGCACGAGCAATCGCAGATCGCGGGGAATCGGCGCGGGATCGATGGCACCGGAGCGCATCCGGCGAACGATCGATCGCGCGGCCTCCTCGGTTCGCCGGCTGCCGATTCGCCACCCGGCGCGCGCGAGGAGCAACAGGGCGAGCAATACCAGCTCCGCCGAAATGAACAGAATCTGCAGGAGATGCTTGCGGCGCGCATCGAGGAAGGTCCGGTCCTGCACGACGAACAGCGTTCTTCCCTCACCGACGGCGTGCGCGGTGACGACGACGAGGTGCGCTCCCAACCGCCCGCGCATGGACTTGCCGTCCGCGCGAAGGGCGGTCATCGCGAGATCGGATCGGCACCCGAGTCCGCGCGCGATGCCGGTGGCCGTGATGGGTGTTCCGGTCGGCGAGCAGGCGACGAGATGCGCGGCGTCTTCGGTGGTGGAGAGATCGGACAGCACGGTCTGAAGTCTGGCCGGCGTCAGGTCGCGCGCATGGCTCTGTACCGCGACGCCGATGAGATGCGCGCGCCGGTTCAGATCGCGATCGGTCCAGCGGCGCAGTGCAGAGTCGAACACGTCGTAGAGCAGACCGAAGATCAGGCCGGCGACGAGAAGAGCGATCGCCATCACGAGCAGGGTGTCGCGCATCCGCGCCGACCCGCTGAGCGCGCGCCGCAAACGCGACCGCAGATCCGATGCTTCACGATTCGACATTCGCCTCCCTCCTGGCGTGGGCGACGACGTCCGCGGCAGAGGCCGGGAGGTGCTCACCGTTGCCGCCGCGACGCGGCCGTCGCCATCCACGAGCCGCAGGTTATGGCCACGTGGAAGCGATGTACATCCGGTCGACAGGGGAGAAGGTCGCGTCCGGCTTCCTCATTGCAACGACGATCCGGCGGAGGAACTCCCGATGAACGACGCGAAATGCAAACACGAAGCATGTCACTGCGCGGGCAACGACGTTCAGAGCGACGGATACTGCTCCGAATCGTGCCGGAATGGAGAGATGGAAAACGGCCGCTGTTCGTGCGGACATCCGGCCTGTAAGTAGCGCCCGGTGCCGCTCCCCCCTTTGCCGGATGGGATCGGAGGCGCATTCGCACTATCGTCCTCCGGCATGGAATCGAAATCCCGTTCTGCCGTCCGCATTCGGCCGAAAGGCCGAACCGGCGTTGCGAGCAGTCATGGACATCGCATCGTCGTCTTCACGGCCCTCGATGGGACGCTGCTGGATTCGCGCACGTTCGAGGCGGGAGCGAACCGCGCCATGATTCAGCAACTGCGCGCGGCGAACATTCCGGTCGTTCCCGTCTCCGTCATGACGCTCGACGAGATCGCACCGATCGCGTCGGAGCTCGGATTGCAGCAGGCGATGATCATCGAAGCGGGCGGAGCGATCGCACGGTGGAACGGCGAAGGATGGGATGTCGAGGCCTGCGCGCCTGCCGCCGAGACGCTCCTCGATGTCGTGAACCGAATCGAAGATCGATCCGGCGCCAACCTGCTCGTCTACTCCGCGATGGACGAGTCCGCGGCAGCACTCGCATCGGGCCGTTCGGGGCAGATGCTCCACGCCTCGACGCATCGCTGCTACAGCGAGCCATTCATCATCGAGAGTGGAGAACTGGCGTCGATCAGGAGAGCCGCAGCAGAGATCGGGTTCTCGGTGCGCCGGGGCCGAAGATTCTTCCACCTGTGCCGCGAATGCGACGAAGGAGAGGCGTTCGCGCGGATTCGCGACGAGTTGCAATGCGACATCGCGATCGCAGTCGGCGGTTCAGCCGTGGATGCCGAGTTTCTGACCCGCGCCGACGTCGCCATCGTCGTTCCTGGTTCCGATGGGAGGCCCGATCCGCAATTACTGGAGAAGCTGCGCAGTGCCCGGGTCGCACCCTCGCCCGCGCCGGACGGCTGGGCGGCGGCTGTGGACGAGGCGCTGCGGGCGCTCGCCACGCCGAAGCGACGTGCGCGCAGGATCGCATCGTAGAGCACGCGATCACCGGGAACGCTTGCGGATTTTACGCTCCACCGCACCGACCAGAATGCGGACATTCTCGTTCCCCTCGGCGTCCTGCAGCGTCCTCATGGCGTCGATCTCCCGCTCCGCGACAGCCGTGTCCGCGCGCAGGAGAGCGTCGTTCGCGCTCGCGTCCGAAGCGCCGGATGCGATGGTCCGCGATCGTGTCGAACAGCTCGCGCTTTTTCATCACCCAGTGGGTCATGACCGGACCGGCTCCCGTGGAACGGCACGGAGCGCGTAAAGGAGCTGGCCTTTCCGCGCGACCATGATGGCCTGCCCATCGGTATACGTCGCGGCGACGCCGAGTTGGACGCCGCCTTCGCCAGCCACGACCGCGGCCAGCGCGCGCTGCGCATCCGCGCCGAGGATCTCGCAATGCCGCCGAGGCGCAGGCGTTCGGCTCCATTCGAGAGAACCGCGCCCGTCCGTCAAGTCCATTTTTTCGACCACGAACATCATCGGGACAGGACTATGCCGCTCCGGAGCGGAGGCGTCCATCCGGTGAAGGGGGGATGCTCGCGTGCTCCGTCTACCCCCTTTACGGGACATGTGCAAACGGCGCTCACTGTTATCGTTCCTCCGGAGATGGTCGTGGTTTCCGAACCGCTGAAGGCATTTCTCGAGGAGCGACTCACCTCACTCGAGCAGATCGATGTGGTCATGCTGCTTCGTGGCGATCGCGATCGGTCGTGGGCCGCGCCCGAAGTTGCGGCGGCGCTGCGAAGCGCGCCCGAGACCGCGGCCATGCGGCTTTTCCTTCTCGCGTCGGCGGGAATGATCGCCTTTGAACCGAGCGCCGTCCCGCGCTACCGGTACATGACTGCCGATGCCGCCACCGAAGCGCTCCTGGACGAGCTCCGCGACGCACTGACGACGAATCGCGACGCCGTGGCCGCGGCCGTGGCGGCGCCCCGCGACCCGCTTCAAAGCTTCTCGGACGCATTCAGGTTGAAGAAATAGAACGACGCCCATGCTCGGAAACCTCGTCTACATTCTCTGCGCCGTCACCAGTATCCTCTGCGCGATTCTGCTGTTCCGCGGATATCAGCGGTCGCGCGCCCGCCTGTTGCTATGGAGCGGGGTGTGCTTCATCGGGTTGGCGTTGAACAACGTCCTGCTGGTGATCGACGTCCGCGCCGGAGCGGCGATGGATCTTTCGTTGTGGCGTATCGTGCCGGCGGTCATCGGCGCCGGAGCGCTGCTCTATGGATTGATCTGGGAGGCGCAGTGAAGGACCTCCTGTCGGGCATGCTGATCGCCGAGTACGCGGCAATCGCCCTCTTCTTCCTTCGGTTCTGGACGAAAACGCGCGATCGCCTGTTCGTCTTGTTTTCCGCCGCGTTCACCGTGCTCGCCGTCCAGCGGCTCGCGATCGCCTTGACGCAGGACAACCTCGAGCAGCAGGCACTCCTCTATCTCCTCCGACTGAGCGCCTTCATCGTGATCATCATCGCCATCGTGGATAGAAACCGGCGGTGACGCCGCCGCATCCGGTCACGACAAACCGTCGAGGTATTGCCGCAGCGCGTCGAGCTCCATTTGGAGGAGATCGAAACAACGCGACAAGTATTGACGATCGCTGACCGACAGCGCTTCGGCATCGAGTGCCCGTCGCAAGCCGGACACGTCGACCGCGATGGACTGCAAACGCGCGATCGAGGCGCCAATCGTTTCTGATTCCATAGGATGGCCAATCGAAAGGTCGCGAGCCGGCGGCAGCCCGGTACCGCCGGCTCGCGTTGCCTCTCGCGGCGCGTGCACCGCGCGCCGCGAAACGGTCGTCATCGTTCAGCGGCGCCCGGAGAGCACGAGGTGTGCGCGGCGATTCTGCGCCCACGCTTCCTCACTGGAGCCTTCCTCGGATGGACGCTCTTCACCGTAGCTCACGGCCTGCATCCGGCTGGGATCTACGCCCAATGCCGCGAGGAACGAAACCGCGGCCTCCGCTCGCCGGTCCCCGAGCGCGAGGTTGTATTGTTCGGTGCCGCGCTCATCACAGTGCCCTTCGACCCGGATGCGGAATCCCGGATGATCGCGCAGCCATGAGGCCGACTGCTGCAACGCCTCTTGGGCGTCGGCGTCGAGGGTCGAGGCGTCGAAAGCGAAGAAGGCATCACGAATCCACCCCCGCTCGCGCGCCGTGCGATCCGCCTCGGCGATGTCCTCGCTCAACATGTCGCGCGTGTCGGGCGAGGTTGAAATGTCGAGTCGGGGAGGCGCGACCCGCTCGGTCGGTTTCGGTTCCGATTCCGTCGCCGTGGCAACAGGCGGTGCCACCCGCGGCGGCACCGTTTTGCGGGAACGGCAGCCGGCAGCAATGAATATGCACACGGACAAGAGGCTGATGAGCAACGCTTTCTTTCGCATGACATCCTCGGAACGATCGACGTGCCGGCCATGACCGGCCGGCTCGCAGTCTAGGAAAGCCGGATCATCCATTGCGCCGTTCATGTGGTGAGGCCGGCCTCGACTTCGGATAGGGGTGGAAGGCAGGTCAGCTCGGATAGGTTGGATCGCGACGTGACATCCAACAGCGGAAATGCGATTCGCCCCGATTACGTGCCGCATGCACGTGCCGAACGGGTTGATCGCGACGGGCCGCTTCGTACTCGCCTCCTCGTCGCTCGCGGCGATTTACCTCGAGCCGTCACGCCGGCGCGCCATCAGAGCGTGACGTACGGCCTGCTGCTCATCTATGCCGTGTACGCGCTCGCTTCGACTGCGATCGCATGGCGTGCACGGGTGCCGTCGACGCGATGGCGACTCCTCTCGCATGCGCTCGACCTGGTGCTGTTCTCCGTCTTCGTCGATCTCACCGAAGCGCCGGCCAGTCCGTTCTTTCTGTACTTCGTGTTCGCCCTGTTCTGCGCCACGGTGCGGTTTTCATAGCGTGGGATCCCCGCCACGGGCGTCGCGGCCATCGCCATCTACGGAGCGATGGCGACCGTGGCCTGGTACGGCGACCCGGAATTCGAAATCGGCCGCGCGGTCATTCGGGTCACCTATCTCGGCCTGCTCACCGCACTGTTGGTTCATCTCGGCATCTATCAGCAGAAGCTCCGCCCGGAGCTGGCCTCGCTGGCCACATGGCCCCGCGAGTTGGCCTCCCGGATGGATGAGGTCCTCGGCGGAACGCTGGCCCATGCCGCATCCGTCCGCGCCGCGCGAGTCCTGCTGGTGTGGGAAGAGAGCGAAGAGCCGTGGGTCCATGCGGCCAGCTACTCGCGCGACGCGTTTCGTGTGGAGCGCGTGCCGCCCGGTACGTACGATGCCCCTTTCGATTCGCTGAGCGCGAGCGTCTTCGCTCGCGAGAACGGCCGATCGATGCTCGTTTACGACCCCACGCGATCGTCGGTCATCGAAACCGCCGGTGACCCGATCGGACAGCAGCTTCGCGATCGATATGCGATCCAAACCGCGATCGTCGTCTCGTTGAAGAGCGAAACGCTTTCCGCCCGGTTCGTCGTACCCGACGTGCGCACGGCGACGGCAGACGAGCTGGCCCTCGCGCACATCGCAGGCCGGCTGGTACTGGCGACGCTGGAGCAGTTTTTCTTCGTTCAGCAGGTGCGGCAGACGGCGAGTGCGGAGGAGAGACTCCGGATCTCGCGCGAGCTGCATCACGGCATCGTCCAGTCTCTTGCGGGCGTCGGATTACGGTTTCGGGACTCCGCCGCCGTTTCGCCGGACACGAGGACGCCGAAGAGGAGCTTCGCCGAGTGCAGGCTGTTCTGGAGCACGATCAGCGAGAGTTGCGCACGATCGTACGCGAGCTCCGGCCGCACGACGCGCGCGAGGCGCGAACGATCGTCGAGGACGAGCTGAGGCGAATGCGCGAGCGCTTTCTGTGGAGTGGGACTGGAGGTGCAGGTCGAGGTTCCGGCGCCCATCGCCGTCTCCGCCCGGCTCGCACATGAGCTTTGCCGGATCGTGAACGAATCGCTCTCGAACGCCGCGCGTCACGGTCGCGCGTCGCTCGCCGTCGTGTCGGTAGCTCTGCGCAACGGCTTGATCGACATCCGCGTGGCCGATGACGGCCGCGGCTTCGCATTCTCTGGACGGCACGATCTCGATGCACTCGAACGGCGGGGACTCGGACCGAGAACGCTCAAGGAACGCATACGCGCTCTCGGAGGATCCCTCATCGTCGAGTCTTCGAACGGTGGCGCGTCGATCGAAGTCAGCATTCCGGTTGCGGAGGAGGGATGATGCCCATTCGCATCGTCGTGGCGGACGATCATCCATTCATTCTCGACGGACTCGATCAGCTCTTTCGAGGCGAGCCTGATTGCGAGATCGTGGCGCGCTGCGCGAACGGCGAAGAGGCTTTCGCCGCGGTCGAGAAGTATCGGCCGGATGTGCTCGTGCTCGACGTCCGCATGCCGGAGCTGGACGGAATCGGATTGCTGCGCAGGCTCCACGAAAGGCAATCTCCGACCAAGGTCGTCCTGCTCACCGCATCACTGGACGATGCACGGCTGTTGGAAGCGTTCCGCCTCGGCGCATGTGGGCTGATGCTGAAAGAGTCCGCCCCTCTTTTGCTGGTTCAGAGCGTGCGCCAGGTCGCGAACGGCGAACAGAGCTGGAACGGAAAAGCGATTGCCGGTGCTCTCCGCCTGGTGCTGCAACGCGAGCAAGCCGTCGCCGCCGTATCGTCGACGCTCACCGCGCGCGAACTGGAGGTGGCCCGGATGGTGGCCGCGGGATGCGGAACAAGGAGATCGCGGCGCGGCTCGACCTCACCGAAGGAACGGTGAAGTTTCACTTGCACAGCATCTACGAAAAGTTGCGCATCGACGGGCGTTACGCGCTGATGAACTACGCGCGCGATCACGGCTTGGCGTGATGTGCGCAGGGGCAATCTCGAACGCGCCTGGAATGGCGCCCATCGGGTGCGAGAAGAACCTTCTCGCAGGAACACTGAGCGGTCGGGCCGCCGCTTGGATCGGAAGGTGATCTTCCGATTGAGTTCTGCGTTGGAGGCTGCCCGTGGAGACGTTTCAATTCCTGATCGCGCTACTGGCGATCTTTGCGGCTGCGAGGCTGTTCGGCGAGCTCGCCGAACGAATCGGCCAGCCGGCAGTTCTCGGCGAGATGATCGGCGGCATCGTCGTCGGCGTTTCGGGTTTGCATCTCGTCGATGCGCACAGCCCCGTGCTGCACCTGCTGGCGGAGTTGGGCGTACTGCTTCTCCTCTTCCTGATCGGACTCGAGACCAACATTCGCCGGCTGATGTCGGTCGGTGGCGCGTCCACGGCCGTCGCCGTGGTCGGCGTGGTGCTGCCGTTCGCGGCGGGATTCGGCGTGGGCCGCCTCCTGAACTACCCGACGACGGTGGCCATCTTCCTCGGCGCGGCGCTGACGGCGACTTCGGTGGGCATCACGGCGCGCGTGCTCTCCGACCTCGGCCATCTCAAGTCGGACGAGTCGCAGGTCATCCTCGGCGCGGCGGTCCTCGACGACGTCCTCGGCCTGCTGCTTCTGACCGTCGTCAGCGCGATCGCGGCGGGCGAAAAGCTCACGGTCATGGGCGTCACGAAGATCTTCGGCCTCGCGTTCGGTTTCGTGGCAGCGGCCATCGTCATCGGTTCCGTCTTGGCGCCGCGGTTGATCGGTCTCATCACGCGGCTGCGCGTACGAAAAGCGCTGTTCTTCACATCCTTGATGTTCGCGCTCGGAATGGCGTACCTCGCCGACCTCGCGGGATCGGCGCTGATCATCGGCACATTTGCCGCCGGCCTCGTGCTGGCACGAACCGATCACGCCCGAGACATCGAACACGAGATCTACGACGTCGCGCAGTTTTTCATTCCGATCTTCTTCGTTTCGGTCGGAGTGGCCGTAGACCTGAAGGCCATCAGCCCGTTCGACGAGGCCACGCGGCCGTATTTCATCGTCGGGATTCTTCTCACGCTCGTCGCCGTCGTGGGGAAGCTGCTGGCAGGATACGCCGCGTTCGGGCGTCCGCTGCGAAAGCTCGTCATCGGCGTGGGCATGGTGCCTCGCGGCGAGATCGGCCTGGTCTTCGCCCAGATCGGTTTGTCAGCGGGCCTGCTGTCGAGTGGCTTGTACAGCTCCGTGGCGCTGATGGTGATGGTCACGACCTTCGTCGCGCCGCCCGCGCTTCGCGCTCTCCTGGCGAACGCGCGAGTCACGACGGACGACGCAGACAGCGCGCTGTGTGATGTGGTCACGGAAACGCTATCCGATCGCGAGGAGCGGCGCGAGGGCGAGCGGCGCGAATCGGAAGCGGCAGCGCGATGACGGGCAACGGCCACGGGCAGCGGCGCCGCATACTCCCCGGACCGAGTCACCGCCGTCGTTCCTCCGGGTGACCATCTGAGTGCAGACGAGTTGCTCGCCATGTGCTTTCCGCTTCTGATCGCAGGCCATGAGACGACCGTCAACTTGATCGGGAACGGCACGCTTGCGCTGCTCGAAACCCCGATCAGATGGATCGCCTTCGACGTGACCCCCGCTGATCGAGTCGGCGGTCGAGGAGATGCTGCGGTACGGCAGCCCGCTCCAGATGGCCACGGAACGATACACCACGAGCGAAGTCACCGTACGCAACACGACGATCCCCAGGGGCGCGCTGGTCTATGTCGTCCTCGCCTCCGCCGACCGCGACGACGCGACGTTCACCGCCGCCGATCGGTTCGATGTCGAGCGGCGGCCCAACCGGCACCTCGCGTTCGGCCACGGGATCCATTAATGCCTCGGCGCACCTCTGGCGAGCACGAGCGTCTGGCCGGTTCAGAAGCTCATGTGGCGCGACCTCACTGTCCGCAAGCGGAGGGATACCGTACGCCGTCCCGGCGATGTCCATGTGAAGTATCGCGTGCGTGCGGTCGGGAAAGCGGCTCCCGGACTGCCACCGGTCATCAACGTCCCTGAGAAGACCTATGAGGGACCGGTTATCGATCTCGCCTACCTCGGCGACGCCGTCGAGAGCAACATCACATTTGTCTCCATGAAGCATGGACGCATTCGGGCCGCATTCACCAACGGTATTCTTTCTGCGCACCTTCAAGAGTCAAGGCGATTAGCGCCCGGTGAAGGACTCGACACCGGCCGCCGTGCTCCTTGGCCAGCGCGTGCGTGAGATGCACGCGAAGCGGAAGCTAACGCAGCAGGCGCTTGCGGCAGCAGCCGGCATCCCGCAAACGCACGTAAGCGCGATCGAGCTCGGGCAGATGTCGCCTACCCTCATCACACTCGTTCGTCTTGCCGTGGCGCTCGATTGCAAAGTTGCGAAGCTCGTCTCGATCCTTGACGAAAGCGATCTCGCGTCGCTGCTGCCGAAATAACAGCGCCCGCCGCCGTGTATCCTTACGTGCGATACAATGCGTAAGGAGAAGCAAATGCCCGTCTCGACCATGACCAGCAAGGGACAAACGACCGTCCCGAAGGAAGTACGCGAAGCGCTCGACCTGGAGCCCGGCACGAAACTGCGTTGGGAAGTGCGCGGCAGCAAAGTCGCGATCACCACCGAACGCCCGGCGCTCTACGCCCTGCAAGGCTTCATCAAGCACGGCCCCGACGCGCTCACCGCCGTCGCCGAAGCGCGGAAGACGCGCGGGCGCGTCTGACGTGCGCAGCGTCGTAGCGGACGCGAACGTCCTCGTCTCCTTCTTCGTCGAGCGAAACAAAGCGCAGCAGGAAGCCGCGCTCGCGCTCCTCACCGCCGCCGAAGAAAGCGAGATCGCCGGCGTCATCCCGCAGTCGATCGTCTTCGAAATCGTGTACGTCCTGCAGAGCCAGTACTGCCTCACCTCGCGGCAAGCCGCAACCGTCGTCGACGCCGTGACCAAGTTCCCCGGCATGCAGATCGTCGATGACTGCCCGTGGAAGCGCGTGCTGGAGCTCTGGCCCGATCCCCTCGCCGGCGTCACCGACGCCGCCGTCGTCGCCCTCGCGATCACGAACCGATACGACGCCGTCGCCACCTTCGACCGCAAGCTCGCGAACAAACTCCCAACGTTCGGCCTCGCCGCGTACTTCTGAGGCACCGCGCGGCGCGGTCCGCGCACCGCCCGCACGAATGTTCCACGCCATCCCGCAGTGTTCCACGCGCGAACTTCGCTCACGAACGGAGCCGATTTCCGAGTCGCAAGGTGAGTCGCAAGGTCCGCGAATTTCGCCGCTAAGCTCCTCGGAATCAGCACCTTAACGACCACTGCTCGTAGACTTTTCGAACGCTTTCCGAGAGCACGAAGAGTTCCGCGCACTAGCCCTCCGGCCTGTCACGCTGGAGGTCGCGGGTTCGAGCCCCCTCGGCCCCGCCAAATTAAAGTGCTCACCAGCCGCCACTTGGCGGCTTTCGTGTTTTCAGTGGGTTCGCTTAAAATTTGTTACTCGCAAGCTGACTCGTAAGGTCGCGATTCTCGGACGCGAAACCCAGCACGGACCGCCGCAAAAGCGCGCGATACAGACCGGAGCGAGCGTTCCACGCAAAAGAAATAGCGTCAAAGCGGCGGCGGAATCGAGCACCGACGGTCTCGAAACTGCGGAGCGAGTGATGTCACGAAAAGAGCGCGCGGCAAAGGCGCGTGCTGCGGCGCTGGCAGCGCGAACGGCGCACAGCCGGAGGTGTACGCCATTGCCCTGCGCGCGGCACATGCCGGGCGCGACTCCAAAACCTTCGTGATCTGCGCGGCGTGGTTGGTCAGGATCAGCGCCGGCTGCGACTTCGACGTAGACCTCACTAATGTCGAACCGTGCTTCACGAGCCAGTGGCGGACACGCGCAGAAAAGCGACGACCCCACCGTCTCAGCCCGACGCTGGGGCCTTCGGCGGTTCTGCAGCCGAAACGATCGCGGCCTGAGCGCATGTCTGCGAACTTCGTTCACGATTGTTACGATCGGTTCAAATCCGTCGCGCGAAGGGTCGTCAACTCCGTCGGCAACCGCTCGCCTATAGTGGCCGAGCGCGAAATCCACCCTGTCAACGGGAAGGTCGCGCGAGCGAGCCCCGGCCGCCCGACCCTTCCAAGCCACTCACCAGCCGGCCTCGGGCGGCTTTTTTCTTCCTCCGCGCGGTCGTGGGAAGTAGAACGCGATGATCCGCGCGAGAAGCGCGCCGACGGCGGAGAGGGCGATGGCGAGGGTCGGTGGGTTGCGTTCGTGGACGAGGAGCGCGCCGAGCGCTGTGAGCAGGACGAGCGTGATCGTGCGGCGCTCCCAGTGGTGTAACCTCATGCCGGCAACGTGCACCGAGACCGCGGCCGATTCAAGAAACGTATACGTTCCAGTCATGCACTTCATCGCGAATGCTACGAAGCCGATGACATCGCGCGCCCTTTGATCAGAAGATCCTCGCAGGCTCGTATCGAATGATAAGTAACCTATCGGAGTCATGTCCGATGCGGGGCCGACGGCCGGAAATGATCGCCCTCGCACGGGCAATCCACCGCCGCATGCGCGAGTGGGAGGTCGTAAATGCCGCCGCGTTCAAGAAAGACAACGCAAATCTCGCGGATCCTCGAAAACGATCCGGACTACGAGCCGTATCGCAAGCGCGCGGAGCAGAAGCAGCGAGGCCCCGCGGCCGAGCCGAGCGTCTTCACCGTCAAGCGAATTGCCGAAAGCCTCGACACCACGGTGAGCGATCTTCTCGGCGAAGTCACGCTGGACATCACGATCAGCGACCGCCGCAGGATCCGCGACTGGGTCGAATTCCTTCGCCAGCGTCTCAGCCTCGACACGCTCGACGAGCCGCGGTCCGTGCCTGAATACCGCTTCCCTATCCGCCCCGAGCGATTCATCGAGCGCGAATTCGATTTCCCACAAGCACTGCACGCCTGGGTCGTCCCGGACATGCCGGCAGCCGCCGGCTCATCAGGTATCGAAGCCGACCGGCCGCTCCTCACGACTGAGGTGCTCCATTCGATTCGCGACGTGCGCAACGGTGCGCTGCAGGTGATCCGGGTGATCGGCGATTCGATGGCGGACTTCTTCCAGAGTGGCTACAAGGTCCTCGTCGACACGCGCCTGCAGAGCCCGCGCGACCGTGACGTCGTTGCGGTTTACGTACGCGCGGAAGGCGGCATGATCGGCTACTGGCGCGAGGAGTCGAAAGGGCAGGTCGTGCTCGACAAGCACAACCCCGATTACGACCCCGTTCGGCTCGGCCATCGCAGTGAGTGGTTCCTCGTCGGCACGATCACCAAGATCGTCGAAGCACCGATCGAACGGCGCTAGCGCGTCCTCCGCTTCCATACGCTACCCCCTCCAATCCCGGACCTCGTTTGGTCGTATCTCGCGGCTGACGAGAATCATGGCGAGGACGAGTAGCGGCGAGGCTCGAACAGCGGCACGTGCCATCGTTGTGCGGCCTGCTTCTTCATGAGCTCTGCAACTCCTCTAGCTTCGAGCCGGCAACGTTGCGATGGCGTTCGAGCTCGCGCTGCATTGCCTGCTTGATCGCCGCGATTTCCGCCACCACGGTAGATGCGCAAACAACGTCATCATGCGAAGCGGCTGGCGCGCCGTCAGCAGGGGTCGGCCGCAACCTTCACCGGCCGTTCGCATCACTCCCCTCTGCGACGCGACGGAGGCGACGCGATCCGCCGGAGGGTCTGTGACGTTCGAGCCCGGCGCGCGCTCCGCGTGCCACAGCCTTCCGCGCGATCTGAGTCTCGTCACGGTCGCGGCGCTCGTCGCCGGATACAGGACGAACGAGCTTCCGTTCCATCTGAAGCGAGCGCTCGACAACGGCGGTGACGAAGGACGAGCTGATCGAAACGATCACGCACCTCGCCTTCTACTCCGGGTGGCCGACGGCGAATTCAGCGCTGCCCCTCGCGGGCCGCGTCTTTGAGGAGAATCCGTAATGCCGCTCAGTCCTCCGCCAAGCGACATCGCCTCACACCAGCACCGACCTCCGCGCGCGCTGCTGGCCTTCGCTTGGGGCCGCGTGCACGCCGGACGCCGGCACCGCGCGCTCGCGTCCCCACGCGCGGATGCTTTCGATTGCTTCCGGATTCGTTTTCGACAGTGGTACGACGTTGCGGAACACCTTCCGCAAATACTCGTCATCCACCGTGTCGTCGCCCTTCAATACCGCCTCGCGTGCGGCCTCGGCGACCGCGGCCTGGAGATCGCTTCCGGCGAAGCCTTCGGAGAGGTTCACGAGGTCGGCGACGAGGGTGTCGTCGAACGTCCGCCTCAGGTGCTTTCGGAGGTACAGCGCGATGATCTCCGTGCGCTCCGCCACGGTCGGCAGATCGACGAAAAACAGCTCATCGAATCGTCCGCGGCGGAACAGCTCCGGCGGGAGCTTCGTAATGTCGTTCGCCGTGCTCACCACGAACACGCGGGCGCGGCCTTCCTGCAGCCAATAAAGAAAATGTCCGACGATGCGCGACGACGTTCCGCCGTCGCTCCCGCCCGACCCTGCCAGGCCTTTTTCGATCTCGTCGATCCACAGAACACACGGCGCTACGCGATCAGCCGTCGCCAGCGCTTCCTTCAAACGTCCCTCTGACTGGCCGAGGTATTGGCCGTGAATATTCGCGAGATCGAGGCGATAGAGAGGAAGGCTCCAATTCTCCGCGATCGCCTTCGCCGACAGCGACTTTCCGCAACCGGGAACACCGACGAGCAACACGCCGCGCGGCGGACGGAGCCCGCGGTCGCGCAGATCCATCGTCAACAGCGGCCGCTGCTTGTCGAGCCATGCGCGCAGGCCGGAGAGACCACCGATCGACACGTCACCCGGCGCCACCGTTACCCGCTCCAAGCCGGAGATGTCGGAGAAAATGCGGTCCTTCACCTTCGCCAGCTCATTGAGGTCGGCTTTCGCGATCGAACCTTTCGCCAACAGCGTAGCGATCGCGTTATCCGCTTCGACCCGCGTCACGCCCGCCAGAATCGCGGCGGCCTCGGACAGCTCCGCGTCTTGCCATTCGATCGGTACGCCGCCGCGATACGGTGCGAGGCACTCCGCGATGATCTCGCGCATTTCGTCCTCATGCGGCGGGTCCAGAGTGAGGCTCATCCCCTGCCTCTGCAGCCGCGGCCAGATCGGCGATGTCGTAATGACGATGATCATCCCGCCGCGTTCCGTCGCCGAGGCGGCAACATCGAGGAGCTGTCGACTTGTCGGCGTGTCGTCGCCGAGATCCTGCGTCTCCGTCAGAACGAACGTCAGATTCTGCCGTTGCACGATCTGCTGGCTGGCGAAATCGAGCGCGCCCGGCACGGAACGGTCGTCATTGACGACGCGACTGGTCGCTATGTCGCGGGTTCCCTGCGACAGCGTGTGAAAGTAAATCGGAATGTTCAACTGCGGCGCGAGCTGCCGCAGGAGATCAAGCGCACGGTCGCGTTCATCAGTACGGAACGAGATGAACGGAATCCTCGCCTTGAGGTACAGAAGCATCGTCTGCCGGCACGTTTGAAAGTCAGGCATGGTCGCTCAGATGAGAACGCGGCGGCGCCGGCCGTCTTGCGGGGCGGAACCGGTCGCGGAGTGAGGTTCAGCAGAGACCGGCGGAGGGATGACGACGGTCAACGGATTGTCGCGGAGCGCCTTGAGGAGGAGATCGGCGCGATTGCGCTTCGCGCTCGCTTCGAGCGACTCCTGCGTTCGGGCCGCAAAGCGCGCCACTTCGCCGGCGAAGTGTGCGCGCACGTTTTCCGGCGCGCAGGAGAGCGCGGCCGCGGTATGGAGCGGCGCGAGCGCGCGGCGTGCACCGAGGAGCGCCTGCGACACTGAAAAGAGATCGCCTCGCGAGCGGTCAAGCGCGAGCTGCAATCCCGACGACACCTTCTTCAGCCTCGTGTCGAACGCATCGGCGACACGGGCGGTCCAGCGTTCCGCCACGATGTTCGTCCACTCGAGCGTGCCGGCGAGCAGGAGCTCGATCACCGAGTCATCGCCGTCGCGGAAGCGCTCCAGGAGCGGCAGCCACTCCGCGTACGTCGTCGGCGCCGCCGTGGCCGTCATTTCTTCACCGGCCGGCGCCGGACGAGCAGCAGGTCGGACGGAACGAGATCCCACGGCGGAAGCTCTTTCGCAATGGGCAACTCGGCGGGGACATTCGTCTGCGGCGCCGGCGGCTTCGGTGTAACCACCTCGGCTCCGAGAATCGGTCGTGCGGGTGTCGTCATGGCATTTCTCCTTTACGCAACGGATACGCGCTGTTCGGGGCGCTGCAGGACGAACTGCGGAGAGCTGAGCGATTCGAGCAGCGTCGTCACATCGGCCGAGCGCGCGTCTTCGACGGCAACTTCGCGGCGATAATCGGCAAGCTCCGCAAGAGCGGCTTTCAGCACGGAGGCGGCCTGATCGTGCTCCGTCTGCAGTGCCTGCCGCGCCTCCCCGCGCTGCCGATCGAGATTGTTGTACTTCCAGTAGAAGAATGCCGCCGCTGCGGCGATGAGCACGAGGCCGACCGCAATCGCGGTACCGCCGCCGGTCATGATCAGACCGCCGATCAATACGCCCGCGATCAGCACGATCCAGGCGGCGGGAGTCAGCGACACCGCATTGACAGCCGATTCGATTTTCGCGTCGTAATGCCGCCGGAGATCGCCCGCCAGCACTTTCTCGTTCGCACCGTCGGCGCTCGTTCCCGACCACGATGCGACCGTCAGCTGCGCTTGCCGCGGCACGTCCATCCGGTCGCGTGCGACGAGGTCATTGTGCGCGGCCATGATCCACTCGCGCGACCGCGACACCGCGTATCGCTGCGTCGCGCGCGTCGCGCCGAGCTGTTCGGGATGCATGGCTGAATTGGTGAGCACCGCCGCGAAATTCGTGCTCGCCTCATGGATTTCGGCCTCGGCGTCGAAACGCGCTTTCGCCACGTCCCTGTCGCCGTCATCTTCCTTGATCAGCGCGAGCAGGCGCTCCTCCCGGCGAAACGGCAATTCTTCGTCGTCGTAATTCGCGACCAGCGAGTCGAGCAGAGCATCACATGCTGCCTCGATCGACGGCGGCACGATCAGCTCGCCGGTGAACAGCGTGCTGAAAAAATCGTGTACGACGCGATTACGGCGCGCCGCACATAGCGCCTTGAGCAGCTGCGGCGCGTTGCCGGCGTATTTGCGGAGCGTCGGGTACTCGCGGTCAGCCGGCTTCGGCGTCATCACGTCGAGCTGCGCTGCCCAGCGCTTCCGCTGATCGTCGAGGAAGCCGGCCTGTTCCTCGAGCTCGGCCAGCCATTGCTCGATGACGCCCGAACAGGCGACCAGAGCAGCGCCGCCAAACACGCCGTTCGCGAGGCCGTCGAGCATGACCACCACCTCGCGGTCGATCGCCATCGGGTTCTGCATCTGAAAATAGCGGCTCAGCCACCGCGTCAGCGCTTCACTGCGCCGGCCGCGGCGACAGACGAGCGCGAAGAAGAGCGAAGTCTTGTTGTCGTCCCGGCGAATCGCTTCGGCAACGCCTCGTTCGGCGAGCGCGCGGTCGTCTTTGACCCAGGCGGACAACGCCACCAGCGCCGGCGCAAGCCAATAATTCGGCGTGGTGACCATGAGTTGCTCCGTCACGGTATGAATCGTGTTCTGACGGATCATCTGAATGTCGGTGGCCTGCAGGATGCCGGTGGTCGTGCGGCGGACGATTTCGTGGTGTCCGAACTTCTGCTCGATCTCCTGCCGCACGCGTACGAGCTCGGTCGCGGCGTATTGTTTCTGCTTGTCCTTCCGGTCCGCGGCGACGAACTCCTGAAATTGCTGATGAAGGTCGTCGAGCCGATCTTTCGTCAGCTCCTGCTGCCGGTACACGGCGACGACCTGCTCCGACACCGCGCCGACGTTGGTGTTGACGACGTCGAGGTCGTGCCCGATGCGGTTGAGGTGCGCGTGGATGCTGCTCAGATCAACGATATTCGACATACACCGTTCTCCTCTGGTCAGGGATTCAGAACCGACACGGAACCGTCCGCCGCGACGGCGCGCATGGTTCCGACATAGATCTCGATGAATGCGTAGGCGCCGTGCTTCGCCAGCGACCGGGCGCGCTCGAACAGCGGAGGCATGGAGTGCCCGCGCCGGAAATGCTCGATGATGCCGCCCGCGAGGTCACAGATGTGCACTTCGAATGGATCGCCAAGGAAACACTTCGAGACGATGCCCAGCGGGCGTTCGTCGACTCCGAGCTCCGGAAACTCCGCGGAGATCGCGTCGAGCAACTCCTGCAGGCCGGCAGCATTTCGTTCATGCGAGCCGGCGTCGAGACGTTGCATCGACGCGAGATAGGCGGCAGAGCGCTTCTGGCGGAGACGCTGCGCGATCTGTGGCGGAGAGAGGTTCGTTTTCGCGTGCGGCGGCCCCGCGCTCACGGTGAGCGAAGGACTGCGGGTTTCAACCCCGAGAATCGGACGCGGCATCGGACCTCCTGAGATGTGTCGAGTGGCGGTACCTTTCAAAGACACCAGCCGTTTTGGTTTGTGGGCCGCGCGGGCGAAGTTCCCCCACGTTCACGGCGTTTCCGTGTCTTTTCAAAGCGACGCGATGAACAGGCTGATCCCGCTCCTCGGCGGCATGGCGGTCCTGCTCGCGCTCCCTGCGAGCGCTCAGGAGGGGCGTTCGGTCCGGCCACTCAGCGGCGCGATGACGCTCGCGCGCAGCGCGTTCGATCCCGCGCAATCCGTCGCGCTCTTCGTCGGAATCGGCACTTTCGGCGACGACGAATCCCTCCAGAACGTGCCATATGCCGTCGACGACGCCGTCGATCTCGCGTATGTCTTCGCGCTCGATCCTCGCGTGGCGCTGGTGCGGCCGAATCGCGTCGCGCTCGCCTTATCCGACGAAAACCCACGCAAGGAAGTCTCGAAAGGGCGGCTCGCGGAACTGAAGCGAAACGGCGCGGTCGTCGCGCCCGCGAGCCAGTCCCAGATCCTGAAGCTCCTCAACCGGCAGGCCGGCCTGGCCGGCGCCTCCGGCATCTTCATCGTCTCGTTCGCAACGCACGGTTTCACTGACGACGGCGCGCAGTACCTGCTGGCCGCGAACTCGCTCTTTCGCGAGCCCAACACCGCAATTCCGGCCGCCAGAGTTCTCGACCTCGTCGCTGCATCGATCGCCACACGCTCGCTCGTCCTGATCGACACCTGCCGTGAGCGCGTGCGGCGGCAACGCTCGACGGCGCCCGAGGCGCTGTCGGCCGCGCCCCTGATCCAGCAAATGGGACTGACGGCGGGCCAGGTCGTGCTTTACGGCGCCGCCGCCGGAAAGTGGGCATATGACGATGACGTCCGGCAGAACGGCGTGTTCACCGGCGCAGTGCTCGATGCGCTGCAATGCCGCGCCGGAAGCGATCCGACCGGAATCGTGACGGTGAACGAGCTCTCGGTGGACATCGAACGAACGGTGCTCCGTTGGATCCGGACGAACCGCGATCCCTTCACACGCAACGCGACGCAGGCGAACGTCGACGGCGCCGCGAGGGCGATGCCGCTGGCGATCTGTTCCCGTCGCCCGCCGGCGGATCCGCCCGCCGTCGTCGCCGCGCAGCCGCGCCCGCTCTCGAAAGGAGCGCGGCTGCGGCCGTTTCTCGCGCAATGCAGGGCTGACGGCGAGACACTGCGGAAACTGTACGGCTCGCGGACAGCGGACGAATTCGTGACGTCGTACGTGCGGTGGCGTGACGGATGCGTCGCCGTGCTGCGCGATCTCGACGAACGACTGCCGTTGGCGAAGGCCGAGGAGACTGAGACCGTACGATTCCTGACCGTTGCGAACTTCTGGTGCGCAACAACCTGCCCGCCGTCCCTGTCGGCGGGGAATTGCGCTCTCTTTCGCGAAAACCCGCGGGCGGAACGCTGCTTCTGGGATCTCGACAAAGCGGTCAGGCATGTCGACGACGTGCTCGTCCGAAACGCCGCGGCGCTGCAGAGTGCGGAGCTTCGTTGACGAAGGCGCAGCATGTTCGCGCCGCGATCGTCGCAGCGGCGGCTTTCGTTAGCGTTGCAGCCAACGCACAGACTGCCTGCGGCCCCACACCGGAACGCTATCGATCCCTCCCGTTCGGCGACGCCCGCTTTGCCGTCGAGGAAAGTTGCCGCTACGCGTTCACGCAGAACGAGCAGTTTTTCCTGGCGGGTATTGCACAGCGGCTGCGAACGTCCTGCAAGCTGCCGCGGGACGTGGAAGGCCGCGCGCTGGTGGAGCGGTTCACCGGCGCGGCGGCTTTGTCTATCGGCCTGCAGAAGCGGCAAGCACGCCTTCAGGAAAGCCTGCCGTCGCCGCCCGATCGCGCGTCGGTATTCGCGGCAGGAACGTCGCTGATGGACGACATTCCGTGCAACGGACCGGAAGCGGCGCTCCTCGCGCGCGGCATCGTCATCTACCTGAAGCGAACTTCCGGCAGTTCGCGCTTCGTTGCAGGTTGTGTCGAGGCGTATTCGGGACAGCATGGGGAGCCGCAATGCCGCTGCATCGCCGACGCCGTCAGGGCCGTATTGCCGGACGTCGATCAGCGCTTCTTCGACCGCGCGATCGTGAAGGAGAGCATCCACGGTTCTCCGCGCGTCGCGCTCCAGCTGATGTTCTCGTGCGGCGTCAACACCTACTGAACGCGATCGACGACTGCACTCAGCTCCTCCGACATCCGCTCGGCGAGCTCGCCGACGACGAGGCCGGCGGCGTCGTGACGTCCGTCCTGTTGGCCGAGCGATGCGGCGGCGAGATAGCAGTCGAGCACCAGCAGCACGTCCTTCCGCGGATTCAGTTGCAGGCCTTCCCACATCCGCGAGCGGACGATCGGCCCGAGCCGCTCGCGCAACGCAGCATCGCCGGTCAGCTCTGCGAGCTCGGCGAGCTCCGCCAGCGATTGGCGCAACAGAGGACGCGACACGAGCGATGACGTGCGCACGAGCTCGTGCACGCGCTGCGGATCGGGGCTGGCGCGGCGGTGGCGGCGCAGCAGCTGCGACGCCGCGACCAGATCGGCGACGAGGTTCGCGGTGCCGCGTTCCAAACGCTCTTCGACCAACGTCTCGATCCGGTCGAGCATCGCCTCGAACGGGAACGCAGCGCGGAGGTTTGCCTGCTCGATGATCGTGGCGGCGAGCACGGTCCAGTAAAGCGACGGAGGCTGGCGCGGTGCGACCGCCACTGCGTCGTCGACGACGATCTGCCGGAGAGCGTGCTCGATCCGGCCGCGCCAGCGCCCGACGGCGGCGCTCTCGCCGGTCGCGCTCGCGAGACGCACGAGGCTGAGAAGCGGCGCGAGCGGCCAGACGGCCTCCGGATGCGGGAGAAGCGCATCGGGAAAACGGTCGTCGCGAATCCACCGCGCGAATGACGCGTTCAGGCGGTCCGCCGCCGCCGGATTTGCGGCCCGCGCGGCGGCGAGAAGGTCTTCGAACAGCCGCAGCCGATCGGTGTCGAGCAGGCGCGCTGATGGGCCGCCGTACGCGCTGTAGCGATCGGGAATGACGAGGATGAGCGCCATCACTCCGAACGCGCCGACGAACGCGACCGTGATCGCGCGTTCCGCGCCGAATCCGCGCAGCGCCGCCTGCATCATCAAGGCTGCTGTGAGCACGAAGAATGGCACCGTCGCGAGTTGCACCGCCATCGCGCCCGCCGCGGCGCGCGCCAGCGTCGTTTTTGACAGATCGATATAGAAGTTGCACCAGAAAACACGGAAACCGTAGACGGGCGGCGGCGTGTCGAGCAGCGCCATCGGAGCGGCCGTGCGCAGTACCCGGCTCGTGCTCCTCGCCATCGCGCTGCTGACCGCGAAGGTCGCGAACGAGAGAAGGACCACCGGAACCCACCTGCCGCTCCGAAACGAACCGGCGCCGACCCATTGCGCGGCTGCCACGCTCAACGGAACCTGCACCAGCGCCATGCCGGCGAGAATCGGGAACATGCCGACCCACGCCGCACGCGGCGTCGGCCGCAGCTCGCCGCCGCCGTCGCGGATGCCGACTACGGTCGACGCCCAAACACAGAGACCGACCAGCATGGCGACCATCAGCAGGAGCGCGAACAGCAGTACGGCCGGCATCGGCGCGGCGTCGAAGCGAGCCTGGAATCCGTTCAACGTCAGCGCGGCGGCGGCGAACGCCAGATAGAAGGCGCCGCCGACGCGAACACGCCTGCCGGTGAGCGCGAGCGTGCGTACGGCCATGCGCGCGAGGTCGACGCGGAGGGCGCAGAACGTCACGGCGGGCGCGGTGATCCATGTAACGAGCGCCATCGCGACGGTGGCGGGCGGCAAATGCATCGAAGGAGGGATCGCGAGCATCACGGTCATCAACGCAGACAGCGACAAGAAGCCGCACTGCATGCCGGTCAGCGCCGCCCACAGCATCGGCCGCGGTGCGCCGCCGGCGCGATCGCCTTCCAGTCTCTCCGACCGCTGATGAATGGCGTCGCCGTCCGGCCACACGAGCGCGATGAGTCGCGCGAGCAGACCGGCGTCGCCGCCCGACGACGCGTGGACCTTGAGATCGTTCATCAACTTCTCGAGCTCGGTCGGATTCCGGCCGTTTCGCCGCCGCCCCCGCCGCTCCAGCAATCGCGCCGAATCGGCGGGCGGCAGCGTCTGCATCGCTCGCCAGTCCGCCCATCGCTCGCGCTCCGCGATGAACTTCCGCGCCACGAGGCTCTGCGCGACGAGCAGAAACGCGATTGACGCGGCGACCGCGAGTGGTGTGCCGGATGCGCCCGAATCGACCCCGCGGGCTGCGGCCGCCGCCGCGGCGCCGGGCAGCCACACCAGCTGCGCGATCAGCACACTGCGCACGAAACGAAACGTCCGGTGATCGCCGTTCAGGACGTGAGCGACCTCGTGCAGGACGATGAACCGCGCGAAGCTCGCCACCACCTCCGCCCCGGCGCCGCCGCGCCGGCGGTGGCTCTCGAGCCACTCCGCAACGTCGCGGCGGACACGTACTTCAACCCGTCCCTGCCGCGCCACGGCCACCCCGACGCCGGGGCAGCGGCCATGAACGACCACGGCGTCGAGCGACGCCATTCCGAGCCGCGGTGCGCCGCCGAGCAGGCGCTTCAGATCATCGACGACGAGCGTCAACGACTGCGGCGCGTCCCGGTCGGGAAGAGCGGCGGTGCTCTGGCGAATCATCGAGACGATCGCGATCGCGATCGTGCCGGTCGCCGTGCAAAGGAGAACGCCGGAGCCGTCCCGGATCGCGATCGCGACGGCCGAGGCGTTCGCGAGGATCAGCGCCCATGCGCCGAGGGCGCTGATCAGCTGAATGGGCGTGAGATTTCCGGGCGTTCGCGCCGGACGGTCGAAAGCCGCGACGGCTCCGATCAGAACGACTGCGACGAGGGCGATCGGGCTCATTGCCGCGTCTTCAGTCGCGCTGCGGTTCGTCGGGATCGGCGGCGTCGCCGATCCGTTCGGCGGCGTCGGCGATCGAATCGACGACGTCCGCCGTCGACGCCGCCACTCCCTCACGGCGGCTCCGCACGGCCGCGATGCTCTCGAACGCTTGCCGCAGCTTCGCGTTCTCCGCGAGGAGCGCGGTGAGGCTCGCCACCAGCTCCGCGTGGTGCCGCGACTCGCGCTGCGACGCCAGCCACGTCTGCACGACGCGCAGCACGCCCCACCCGAGCGCCGCCTTGACGTACGGCACGAGCGTCTTGAAGAGCTCGAGCAGCACCGAATCGACCGCACCGGTCTCGAACCCGATGTCGGCCGGCGAGGTCGACGCGACGAGCGGATCGCCGCGATCGGAGCGCTCCAGGAGAACAGGCGCGGCGTACTGCAGCTCGGGGAGAAGCTCGCCGAGAATCGCGCCGGTGATGGCAGTTTCACGAGTCATGACGAGCCATCAGTCAGCAAGCGCACCGACGAGCAGTACGGCGGCGAAAACGAGCGCGATGCAGACGATCGCGACCGCGAGTCCGCAACTGATCGCGCGATCGACTGCCGGAGAAGCGCCGCCGTTCATTTGACGAGATCGATCCCGATCCGCAGTCGTGGCGGCGCGACGGTGCGGACGATGGCGTCGGCGAGACTGTCGAACAGATCGCGGACGCTGGGGCGCTGCGCGAACGGGTCCGCGCGATCCGCGGACCACGGAGTCTGTTGCCGCCATGAATACGGCACCGTCGCCTGGAAGCGCCCCGCCCGCGCGCTGCACGGAACCGCGAAGCGGACGAC
The DNA here is from genome assembly GCA_035273585.1 of Thermoanaerobaculia bacterium. Classification (GTDB taxonomy): domain Bacteria; phylum Acidobacteriota; class Thermoanaerobaculia; order Gp7-AA8; family Gp7-AA8; genus JAFAVZ01. Next base: position 26,275 of record DATEOX010000746.1, on the reverse strand, counting down.
CGCCTGCTGCTCGCGGTCGCCGCGCTTCTTCGGTACCGACTCGTAGCTGACGCCGTCGCCGCCCTGCCCGACCGGCTCGATCCAGGCATTCATCGCGTCGCGGCGAACGTCGCATTCCGCCTGAATGGCGAGCTCGGGATCGAAGCACTTAACGCCGCACGTTGTGCGGCTGCGGTTCATGTCCTCCGAAAACAACGCCATCCTGCAGCCGGCGACGTTGCCGGCCGAAACGGAGCCGGAATCGAAGATGACGTGACGCGTAAAGTCGAGGCGGCGGGCGATCTCGTTCGAGATGCGCGTCCCGAACGCGCGATCGGTCGCGAGCAGCAGGATGAACAGCTCGCGGCCGTGCGAGCGTTTGCGGAACACGTGCGCAAGCAGGCTGGCGCGCGTGCGGGAAGCGCCGGATGCGAGCACCGCGCTTTCGAAACAGCGGCCGAAGAGCGGCCCTGCCTGGCCGGTGCTCGGCAGCGGCACGTTGCCGCAGACCGTCGCATCGCCCGCGGACGTCCGCGGCACCGCGTCGACCTCCATGTCGGAAACGACGAGTGCGGCCTGCGCGGCGCCGTTCGCGAGTGCGCCGCCGATCTGCTCCGCCGCAAGATGCAGCGCGGTACGCTTCGCGGCGGGATGCAGTGCGGCGCGCGCGCTCGGCAGCGGCACGATCGTTTCGCCGACTCCGTAGTGCTCGATGCTCGCGGCGTGCGCCTGCAGGAGGACGCCGCTGTCGAGTGCCGCGACGACCGGCGCGAGATCGTCCGTCAACTCCTCGGCGCGGCGGGTCACCGAAAAGTCGTGCATCGAGCGCGAAACGTCCCAGTACACCTGGACAACCTCGCCGGCTTGCGGCGCGGAAGGCGCTTTCACCGAAGCCGGTTTCGCCGCCGGAAAGAGCACCGTGACGGCCGGCCTGCAAGTCGCGATCAGCGGTCGCTCGCCGCCGGCGGGATCGCATGCGGCGAAGCTCACGAGAGCTGCGATGACGACGACGTTCTTCATGGGCTCTGCAGTTCCCGCAGAATTGAATGCGCGACGTCGCGATGGCGATCGAGCTCGACCTGCATCGCGCGGTTTTCGAGCTCGAGCCGCGTCTGCCGCTGACCGGTGCGGCGCGCCAGCACGAGCACGACAGCGAGGAGCACGGCGACCGACACCATCAACAGGATCGAGATCACGCGGTTCTCCTCACGAGCGGCCGTCCCTCGCGCGCTCGGTCGCGAGTTGCACGGAGACGACGACCCGCCGGTCATCCGCCCACCCGGTCGCGGTCGTGCACCGCGACCGTTCCACCGGCCGGGTCTCGCCGAACGAGCGGACGGCGATGCGGCTCAGGAATCCACGCTTGGCGTCGGCGGTCGTCCAGCTCCTGTCATCCTCGGCGCGCGCCAGCACGCGCGAGTAGACGCTCAGCGCACGGTCGGCGCCGAGCGCCTGGTTGTCGCTCGCATCGCCGACGCAATCGGTGTGTCCGTCAACGTTGATGGTGATCGCGTCGAACGCGCCGGGATCCGCCGCCGCGAACTGCAGCGCATTGTTGTAAAGACAGCCCGCCACCGAATCCGCCGACGCCGGGTCGATCGGCACGGCCTTGCCGTTCGCGAAGCGGATTACGTCCTCGCCGACGGTGACGAAACAGCCGCTGCGCTGCGCCTGCCGGCGCCCGGTGGTCCGCGCGACGCACGCCGAGAAGCCGTTCAGAAAGGACTCCGCGTTCGCGCAGGGATTCATCGTCCTGCGCATCCGGGCGATCTCGACCCGGGCGGCGTCGAGCTGCCGCTCCGCGTCGCCGCGATGCTCCTCGCTGATCGCCACGGTGGCAAGGCCGGCGATGAAGAGCATGAACGTGAGATCGGCCCACGAGATCCAGTAGTTGACGCCGCGCCCGATCATGAGTTGCCCTGCTGATTCGGGAGCAGCTCGAGGATCTTGAGCCGCACCCGCCCGAGGCGCTCGCGTTCGGCGGCGACTTTGCGCATGTCGGTGGCGACCACGGATGACGCTTTCCGCACCGCCGTCGCGGCTTCGGTCAACGGCGCGAGCAGCGACGCCTTCGTCGCACCGGCGTCCTCGAGCTGGCCGAGCGCGGTGGTAACGGACGTCGCAAGCGACTCGGCCTCACGCGTGAAGTCGGCGGCGCTGGTGACGACCGATTTCGCGCTCCGGTCGAATGCCGATGCGAGCTCGTCGAGCGATCCGACGACGACGTTGAACCGCGTCGCGATCGCCGACACGGAACGCTCCGTCAGCTCGAACTGGTCGCGCATTTTCGCGAACTCGTTCGTGAGGTAGTCGCGCGCGCGGCGGTTTTCATCCTCATGTACGGTCTGCAGCGCTTGCCGCACGCGCTCTTCAACCTGCGCGATCGATCCGCTCATCATGCCGGCGGCGCGGTCGGCGACCTGCTGCGGCAGCTGTGCGATCTCGGCGACGAGCTCGCGGCGATGGTGCTCGAAGAGCGCCGATTCGTCGGTCGTCAGCGCGTCGAGCCTGCCGTTCAGCGACTCGACGGTTTCACCGAGTCGCTCGACGCCTTTCCGAAACTCCGTCAGCCCCTTCGACAGCTTGACGCGGACGGCGCCGGAGTCCTCGTCGATGCGCTCCGACGCGGAGGCGGAGAGAAGGCGGTTGGTCTCGTTCAGCTCCCGCAGATGCGCGATCTGCATGGAGATGAGCTGCGAGATCAAGTCTTCGAATTTCGACGCCACCGGCGGCTCGGCGGGCGGTGCAACGGCGACGCTGACGATGCCGCCGTTGCGGCCCGCTTCGTCGAGCTTCCTGCGGCGCAGCGGCTCGATCGTGCCGGCGATGAGGTGATGCGCGTCGCGCGTGAACGCCAGCGCGCAGAGGATGGCGTAACCAGTCGCGACAAACGCCTTCGGTGCGACGGCGACGATTCCGCCCGTGACCCCCGCACCGGCGTAGAACAAGAGGAGGAACGCCGACGCCGCCATGCCGGTCGCGAGGACGGTGCTCGAGGCGGTGCCGAACATCCCCTCCACCCGTTCCGCGGCGCTGCCGATCAGGCGATCGGCGTCGCCGATGGCCAGCTCCCGCGGAAGGTGCTCATCGAGCCATTCGATCTCCTCCTCCGCGCGTCGGAGCAATCGCGCTCGCATGACGACGGCGAGGAGCAGTTCGACGCCGAGTGCGACGACGCCGCCCCACTGCGCGCCGGCCGCGCGCAAGTAAAGCGCCCCGGCGACGGCGAGCGCCGCCCACGGCTCCCAGAACGTCCGGCGGGCGCGAGCGTGCGTCGCAGACTGCAGCGAGAGCACGCTCATCGCTCGAATACTCCCCGCTCCACGACGTCGAACCCATCACCGCGTCGCCGTAGTCTGGGCAGCGAGACAACGCGGCGGATCTCGTCGTTCACGCCGAAGTCGGCGCGGTTGAACCAGTCGTTTGGAAACCGCGTCGGCTTCACGACGTTCGGCACCGCGTACGCCGACCCGCCGTGCTCGACGATGAACGCGACGGGCGCATCGGCCACGACCTGCCCGTACGGCAACACACGCGACGACACGCCCGCCATCCGTTCGCGGAACGTCTCCAGCGTCATCGAGCTCTCCTGGACGATGCGGTTCGCGGCGACCAGCAACTGCGCGAGCCCATCCTCGCCACGCCGCTCATCGCGAACGTCGAGCACCGCGGACGCCAGCCGCGACGACGCCGCTTGCGCCGGCGTCTGCTGCTGTTTCGGCAACTTCGACGCGATCAGCCGCTCGGTGTCCGCCGGAATCTGCGCGAGCGCCGCATGCAGCGATTCGATTTCCTTGCGCAGCTCCGTCTTCCAGTGCTGCAGGTCGGTCTGCTGCCGTTTTTCGCGTTCTGCAGCGTCGCGGTCCTGGTATCTCAGCGTCGCGACCAACCGCCGCTCCGCGCTACGCAGCTGCAGAACGAGACCGACGATCACGAGGACGATGAGCAACGCGTTCACCAGCGAGCCGACGGTCAGTTGCCACGGGATGGCGGCGACCGACGGCGCGGCAGGGGCCGGCGCGTACGCGGCTTCTCGCGCCGCGGGTGCCGGCGGTTTCAGGCTCGGCGCGCCATCGGCGAACGACACGGCGAACGTGAGCAGGAACAGCAGCGCGAGCAGTGGTGATCTCGTCATCGCGATCACCCGTGCACGTGCAGCAGCACTTGCCGCGTGTACATCTCCGCTGCAATCGCGAGCGGACTGGCAACCCAGATGTTCGTCCCTTCGATGACGGCGCCATCGTGTACGTCGACACCGTTCGAGCGCGAGGTGAGACAGCCGCGCGTGCGGTCGCGGACTTCGGCGACGATCTCCTCGCGTGCGCCGGTCAACTTGCCGAGACGCGCGAGGCCGGCGCGGCTGATCGTCACCACGGGCGAGTTGGCGCCGAGGCCGACGAGCGCCTCGTCGTCGCGGCGGATCTGCCCCGCGACCGTCACTTCAATTCCGTTCACCGACGCTGGAGCGAAGTTGACGAAGTCACTGCTCGACGCGCCGCGGCAGCGCAGCGCGCGCATCGCCAAAAGCTCTTTAGGATTGACGCGCACGAGGGCGTCCTCGAACCGCGTGTACGTCAGCGGCGAATCGACGGCACGCGCGATGTCGCTGAGGTGCAGCGCGATCTGATCGCCGGGGGACCCAGGCAACGACCACCCCATTCCGAGCAGTTGCACGTGCACCCGGCCCGGCCGCGCCTCGCCGGTCCAGTACCGCCAGACCGAATCCATCCAAAGGGCCGTGAAGCGCTTCACGACGTCGAAGTAATCGCGCGCGACGCGCGACGAGTTGTCGTCCAGCGGCCGGACCTGCCCGAGACGGAGGAGGCGCCGGTAGTCGGCAAGCTCCGCCCCGCGCATGTCCCGGGTCAGCCACTCCACGAGCGAATGGCCGCCGATGCGCGCACTATCGAAAACGACCTCGTTCGAATCCGCCCGCCGCGCCGCGCCGAAGTACTTCGCGAAAACGTCGAGCGTGCCGCCGCCGAGATCGGCGACGACGATCGCGTCGACGTCCTCCCGCGGAGCTTCCGGCGGCGCGATGACCTCGGACTCGTACGCGAAGCGCGGCTCGATCGCGACGCCGGTCCGCCGGACGAGCTCCGCTGTAACCGCCTCGATCTCGCGCACGAAGTCCTCCGCACGCGCACGCTGCCGCAGAGGCATCGTGAACGTCACGGAAAGGCTGCGGCTGTGCAGTGTCCCCTTGCTCAGTGCCGCGGCGATGCACTGCTCCAGGTGATGAAGCAGATACGTCTGCCGGTACGCCGCGTCGCGAGTCCACTTGATGTCGAACATCAGTGACGCATCGCTGTTCTCCCACCGCCAGTCGTCCTGGTCGAGAAGCACGTGATCGCCGTACCGCGGCTGTTTCGGACGCTCGTCGTTGGGCGAGCCGAGGTAGACGAGCGCACTCGGCGCGCGCCGCTTCGTGACGATCTCGGGGTCGACAGATCTCGTGCCGTACCACTGAAACGCGGCCAGCTCGCTCCCCTTCCATATCTCGGCGGTCGCATCGGCGCGCGGTTCCAGAAGGTCGACGACCTGCGAATTAGTCGGCCCGCCCTCGATCGCCACGACGGTCGCCGATGTGCCGAAGTCGACGGCGACGCGCTGCGTGCCGTCGTCGAGAGGACGAAGATTGCGCTCGAGCTTGAGGAAGCCGACGTCGCGCTTCTCGAGCTCGAACGTCAGGCCGTACGGGATGCGCGATCCGGTCGCGACGTAGTGCAGCGAATGCCGCTGGCTCAGCTGCGGTGAGCGGCTCCAGGACCGCGAGGCGGCGTCGTGCATCACCACCTCGAGCGTCTGCGGACCTGCTCCGTGGCCGGCGACGTCGTACAACACCGTCACATCCGCCGACGCGCTGGCGACCGAGGACGGCCAGTGCAGGAGGAGCGGATTGATCGTCCGCACGCGCGACGCCGCGTACGACTCCATGAACGTTCGTCCGTGCAGCGACAGCGTGACGCGCAGCTCCTGTCCCCGTTCGTCGGTGCGCACGTCGAGCTCGCCGGACTTCAGCAGCGGAATGTAGGAGTGTCGGACCGGCGTGAGCCACTTCGCCCGCTGCTCGGTGCGGAAGCAGCCGACGTTCTCCGTCAGCACCTCACCGGCGACCGACGTGACGATGCGCGACGACGACGTGAGACGCCAGGCTTTCTGTGCGTCGACGTCGACGATGACCTCGCCGAAGAGGCAGTCGCGCGCGGCGGGCGACAGCAGCTCGGAGAACACCACGCTTTTCGCTTCACCGCCGTCGAGGCTCGGCACGGTCAACGCGATGCGCGAGATCTCGTCGACGATCTCACGCACTTTCGGCGACATCGCATCGGGCGGCGGCTGCTCGACGAGCACGCCGAACGCCTCGGCGGTAGCGGCGACGCAGTCGTTCCCGCCGCTCACGCCGTTCGGCAGAGGGAGCGACACGGTGCTGCCGTCCGTCCACTGCACGGGAACACTTTGCGCGGTGTGCTGCTTGGCCGCACCGGCGAAGTCGGCGGTCGCGAACAAGAGCACGTCCAGCCACGCCGGCAGGCGCGACGATTTGCAACGCGCGACCGCGGCGGTGTTGCGGCACCACGTGGCCAGCGTCTCGAGGCGCGACGCGACGCTGTGCATCGCCGCGACGGTCGCTTCGTCGTTCCAGTAGCCGTTCACCAGCGGCAGGCAAATCCATTCGCGCGACAGCTCGCCGACCGGCGTGCCGCGATACGACAAAACCTTCCCGGCGGTGAACGGCAGCGGGCGTTGCTCCACCGTCAAGCGGCCTTCCACGAGGAAGTTCGTTAGCAGCAGCCAGCGGTTCAGCCACTGACGCGGACGATCGCCGTGGTCGCCGCAGACGAGCACCGGGCGGCGCGCGCGGCCGTCGTCGACGAGCGAGTCGGCGATCTGCCGCTTCTCTTCGACATCGCGCGCTTCCCAACTGCGGAAGATGTGGCCGAGGGTCAGCGAGGCCGCGTCGGACGCCGGAACTTTGGAAACGTCGACGTCGTCGACGGTGACCAGATCGCGGACTTGCGCTTGCGTCACCGGGACGAGATTGCCGCCGACGACGCGGCCGGTGAACCCGATCCTGCGGATGAGGAGCGTGGCACTGTCGGCGTCCGCGGCGACGGTCTCGGCGCGACTCTCCGGCGTCTGCTGCGGCACCGGCGCGTCTTTCCAGAGGTCGTACGGACCGTCGACCTTGCCGCGGATCCAGCCGCGCAGCGTCGGAAGGCCGCGGTGATGGCGCGGCGCGACCGGCAGCTTTTCGTCGGACTTGCCGAGGTTCGCGAGCGCCGCGCGCTTAGCGGCGAGCGCCGCGTCTATGCGCGGCTGCTCGGTCGCATCGAGCGCGTCGATGCGGCCGGTGAGCGTCGGGAACGGCATGACGAAGCCGCGGTATGGCTCGCGCAGGTACTCGGAGACGAGCGTCAGCCGGCCGACCGCCTCGACGTTCGCCCGCACCAGATCGTTCAGCGTGAGACGCGGCGTGACCCGCAACGTGCCGGGCAGCGCGAGCGCATCGCCGGAGAACGCCGCAGCCGGAATGTGCGTGCCGCCGCTGTTGTCGCCGGCGAAGAACGTCGTCGCTGCCGCCGCGGCGTAATACGGAATGGTCAGGTTGTCCTTGCGCGCCTGCAGCGCACCGTTCTGACACGCTTCCTCCGGCGCGCGCGAGACGTCCGGGTGTCCGAACAGGACGGTCCGCACGCCGGCGGCCGCACCGGAGTGAGCGGCGTGCCACAGCGCGGAGTTCGCGTTCGTCTTCTGCACCGACTCCGACAGGCGGTTCGAGCAGGCGCCGGCGAGCCGGAACCACTCCGTCGCCATCAGCGCCATCAGCCTGGCGCCGGCGCCGTTCGCGGACGACAGGCGGCGGAGGAGCGCCGGCGCGAACCCCGCTCCGGTGCCACCGACGCCCGAGCCGGCGACGACGATGCGGTTTCCGGGATCACCGGCGAGATGGAAGATGCGCGCAAGCTGCGGGTTGACGGCCTCGCCGCGCGTGACCTCGCCGAAGAGCCAGTCGGCCATCATCGCGCCGACGCGCGGCTGCGCGTAGAAACCGCTGGTGACGTCGACCTCGCGCTGTTCGTGCAGGAGCAGCGCGTCGGCGGCATTCGGGCCGAACGATGCGCCGAGACGGTTCACGAACTCGTACATCTTCCGCGTGTCGGCGAACGTCGAGTGCACGGGAAGCGGCACGCATTCGAAACTGTCGCCGCCGAAAAGACCGAGCGTCGTGAGCCGCGCCCGCGCCTCCTGCCACGCCGAGGCCTGATCGGCGCCGCCTGCCTGGTCGGCGTCGACGAGGATCAGATTCACGGCGGGAAATTCGTCCGGCGTGCGGAAGATCTCGTGCGCCAGCGCGATGAAATCCGCGACCGCGAGCGCGACGTGCTGCCCGGTACCGCCCACCGCAATCAGGTAGTTCGCCATCGTTCCTCTCCTCAACGCACTGAGTCGGCGCGGCGCGCGAACAGCCACGGAGTGATCGCCAGCACCAGACAGCCGAAGAGCGTCATCCACGCGCGGGCCGTCACCGGATGCCACTGGTCGACGACGCCGCCGATGTGCCGCGCGATCTCCCAGCGCGAGCGGATTTCGAAAAAGACGAAAAGCGCCACCGGCACGAAGAAGAGCGCCGCGCTGATCAGCATCGGCATCGTCTGCGGAATTCGCGTGCCGCGCACAGCCGGAAAGAGATCGTGCTCGCGGCGGACGAGCCGGTAGTGGACGATGCCGCCGGCGAGCCACGCCGCGGCGAGAAACGCGATCGGGCCCGCCAACGCCGCAAGCCGGACGACGTGCACCCAGCCCGGAACCGGTGCGACGGGCGTGCTCGGCGCCACGTCGCCGCGGCTGTCGGAGGTCTCCACGGTCTCGCCCGCGGTCGCTCCTTCGCTACCGCCGGCAGAATCGGCCTGCGCGAGCAGCGCGGGCACGCAAAGCCACAACAACAGCACGAAAACGACCGATCGGACTCGCATGAAAAGCTCCTCGGCTCTTCAGACACGGACCGGACAAATAAGTGGGGGCAGCGAAGGAAAAAATGTTCCGACGCCATCGCGTGCCGACGGAGGCGCCGGCCGGCTGATGGTGACGGACGGCCTCGTCAGCCTGTCGACCACCACCGGATCGCACGTCAGTGAATACTAGGGCGCGCGTTCATGAGCCTCTCCGTCGTCATCCCCACCTTCAACACCGCTGCGATGACCTTGCAATGCTGCCGTGCGGTTGGCGCGGCGGTGGAGGTAATCGTCGTCGATGACGGCTCAAGCGATGGGACGGCGGCGCTGCTGGCGCGGGAGGTGCCTTGGGTGCGGGTCGTTCGGATGGAGGCGAATGGCGGGTTTGCGGTGGCGGCGAACCGGGGGATAAGGGAGGCGGGGGGCGGGTTGATTCTGCTGCTCAACAGCGATGCCATCGTCGACGGCGAGGCGTTGCGCGCGTTCGAGGAGGCATTCGCGAACGACTCTACGCTCGGCGTTGCGGGCGCGCGGTTGCTCAATGACGACGGCACGCCGCAGTGGAGCGGTGGGCGACGCCGACGCTCGCCTGGATCGTGCGGCGGTGACGGGGCTCGGGCAGTACGCACGCTTCTTTCGGCGAGGGAAAGCGCGGACGACGAGCGACGTGGATTGGGTCAGCGGCGCGGCGATGGCGCTTCGCGCGGAGGTCTGGCGCGATGCGGGGCCGCTCGACGAGCGCTACCGCTTCTACTGTCAGGACCTCGAATTCTGTCTGCGCGCGCGCGGCGCGGGGTGGCGCGTGCGGATCGTCGACGAGGCGCGCGTGACGCACGGCCATGGCCGCACCATCGCTCCCGACCATATCCGGCGGCACGATCCGGTGCGGCTCCGCGACGATCTGCTGACGTGGGGGACGGCGCACTACGGCAAGGCGTGGGGGCGCGTCGCACGGGCTGTGCTCACAGCGATTCGTAGAAGCTGAGCAGATCGCGCGCGAGCGTGTCGCGATCGTAGCGCGCCGCGACGGTCGCCCGCGCGTTGCGGCCGAGGCGGCGGGCCCGTTTCGCGATCGCGCAGCAGGCGCACGATCGCATCCGCGAACGACTCCGCATCCTCGGCGAGGAGGAGGTCGTGTTCGTGGGTCGCGTCGATGCCGCCCGCGTCGAGGGGGGTTGCGACGATCGGCGTGCCGAGGGACATCGCCTCGAGGACCTTGATGTGCATCCCGCCGCCCGCAAACAGCGGCGCGATGAAGACGGCGAGACTGCGAAAGAACTCCCGCGCGTCGGCCACCTGCACCTCGCTGCCGCTCCCGGCGATCGCCATGCGGACGCAGTTGTTGACGTACGCGGGACTGCACTCGGTGAGCATCGAGGCCATGAAGTCCTCGACGTCGCATGAGCGAATGCTGTCGAGAGGCTTCTCGCCGAAGTACGGAATGAGGCTTGTGGTGGCGATTGTGCGATAGATGGCGAGCGTCTTCTCCGCGCGTCGTGCGCAGATCTTCTGCAGGTACTCAGTGACAAATGTTCGGAACGTCATCGCCTTGGGTTGTGCGGCGGGCTTGGGGCTCGGGCGGCTTACCGCTGATCTCGTCGCGGAAGGCCTGCCACAACCGGATGGCCTCTTCGCGCGATTCCGCGTGCGCCGTCTTTTCGCGACGTACCTTGCCGTTGGTCTCGGGAAGTACAGTGAGAAGTGAGCGACGTGCTTCTTGGGGTTGTAGCTGAAACCTGGAATCCGGCCTTTCATCGGAGGATCTCCCATGCGTCTGCCGCTGGCGGCGGACGCGTTGTACCGGCCGTAGCTCCGACAGGAGAATCGCTCCAGTTCACTCTCGGTTCGGCGCGGCGGTTTGGTAGGTTGACCCAGCCGTTCGACGTCACTCATCGCCCATCCATTCGATCGGACGCTGCGGATCTCTGCTAAGTCTCTGAAAGGAAATTCGCTGTGGCGGCTGGACTCGAACGAGCGACCACCGGATTAACAACTGGCATCTCCGCTGGACGTTCCAGATCGATCCCGCGGCCGATGGAATGAATCCCATGGCCGCGGTCAATCGGTCGCGTTGGCGGCATACCACCAGGAAGATTTAGAAGAGCACCCGGATGCCGAACTGTAGCTGCCGCGGATCATTGACGGCCGTAGGCCGGCCGAACGTCGGCGAGGTCGTGACATTGGGTGGTGTACGAGAGCAGCGCCACGGCATCGCGGCGCACGTATCTCGGAGTCGAGCCGTCGTCGGTTACGAGGCGCGCTGGACTCCATCGCGCATGGGCGGGATCCAAGCGATGCCCGTGTGGTTTCGGACCCGACGCCTTCAGCGCTAAACGACCGCGGACCACCCACCATCGACCCCGGCGAGCTGCCTGGGGAAGCCTAATCGATGTGCCCGGAGCTGTTTTTGACGTCTCGCGAGCCGTTTTCGAGGCCCGGGCAGCCGTTTTCGCGGCCGCCGCGCTTAAAAGTCATGTGGCTCGCGCTGAGCATCTTCGATGACGGCACCAGCCACCCGGCATCTGGGAACAAGAACGACAGAGCGGATCGCGGATCAAAGGCGTACGGGCGCTGTCATACCATGACCAAATGGACTCGGGAACTTGACCTCCAACAGCGGAGTTGCGCGCGTGTCAGCTCACAACTGCACGGCGAGACAGTCAGCTCCGGGACGAGCCGCAATGATCGACCATGGATGAGCAACGGACCGCCGGCCGTGCGTTGACCGAACGCATTCTCGTACGCGCGCCTACGGGCGACGACGCGCCGCTGATCGCGCAAACTCTCGGCGGCCACGGCTTCGTCGTGGTCGCCGTGGACGACACCTCAGCCTTGGCTGCCGAGGTGGCAGAAAGGCGCTGGGATGGTGCTCATCGCTTCCGAGGCGTTGAACGACCCTGACTGCTGCACGTCGCTGAGAGAACTCTGCGATGCACAGGAGCCGTGGTCGGAGATCCCGGTTCTGCTGCTGGGTAGTGGCGGCGAAGAGGAAGCGGCGCAGGTAAAGCAGATCCTCGGCGAACGCGTGCAGGTTCTGATTCTCGAACGCCCGGTCGGACTCGCTACGTTCATCAGCGCGGCGGAAGCGGCTCTGCGCAGCCGTCGTCGGCAGTACCAGGTCAAGCGCCTCCTCGATGAGCTGGCCGACTCGGCGGTGCAGATCGCGCGCGCGCACGAGGCGGCGGATCGCGCGAAGGACGAGTTTTTGGCGACGCTCGCGCACGAGTTACGCTCTCCGATGACCGCGATCCGTGGATGGGTGGCGATCCTGAGAACTGCGGAACTCGACGCCACCGAGGCGGCCGAGGCATTGGCAATGATCGAGGCGAGCACGAAGGTGCAGGCCCACATCATCGAAGACTGATGGATGTGTCGCGCATCATCGCGGGCAAGGCGATGATCGCGCAGGAGCTGGTCGAACTGAGCCCGATCGTGAACAACGTCGTCGCTACCTTTCGGGCCGTGTCGGAGCTGGAGGGAATCGATCTGACGGCCGATCTTCCAGCGGAGCCAATCTTCGTCTTTGCGGATGAGGTTCGTCTCCAGCAGGTCGGCTGGAACCTGCTGTCCAACTCGATCAAATTCACGCCGCGCGGGGGTTCAGTCCACGTCGAGTTGCGTCGCACCGACGCGTCAGCAGAGATTTGCGTGCGTGACACCGGCCGCGGCATGACGAGCGACCTGTTACCGCACGTATTCGAGCGGTATCGTCAGGAGAACTCAACGCGCGACACGCCACAGCGCGGTCTGGGTCTGGGTCTGGCGATCGTTCGGCATCTCGTCGAGAGTCACGGCGGGACGATTGAAGCGTTCAGCGAAGGTCCGGGCAAAGGGTCGGAGTTCGTCGTGTCGCTGCCGCTGGCGAACGTCGCTCACGGCGCGACCTAGCCCGCGCACTAGCGATCGTTCTCTCTCGCCTTCGGATGCGGCGGTGAAGCCTCCGTTGACTGCATCCCCGCGAGAATGCCGCGGAACTCCTCAAGGGCCGCACCGACGCGAACGCCGTTCGAGCTCAGTTGGTAGTCTCGAACGCTCTGCTCATGGGCGCTCGTCCGCTTCTTCAGCATCGAGATCGCGCGCCGGAAGGCGCCGCGGGTCTCGTAGTAGCGGAGCAGAATCACCGCGTCGGCGAGGTAGCTGACGTCGACGGGCGAGGATACCTGACCGAGTGCTCCATGCTGCGACACGATCAGGATCGTGGTGACAGCGGCGTCGTTGAGATAGCTCAAGAACTCGTGCAGGTGGAGCGTGAGGAACTGCTCCTCCGGCATGGCGTTGAAGTAGCCATTGAGGCTGTCGATGATGACCATCGAGGTTTCGTCTTTCTCCACGACCGTGCGGACGGTGTAGGCGAATTCGCCGGCCGACATCTCCGCCGGATCGATCTGCTGAACCGTGAAGCGGCCGCTTTCGATCAGAGGTGGAAGGTCGAAGCCGAGCGATGCCGCGCACTTCATGAAGACGGTGCGGTGTTCCTCGAAGATGAAAAACACCACGCGCTCGCCAGCGAGCGCCGCGGTCGTTGCGAACTGCAAGGCCAGCGATGACTTGCCCACCCCTGCCGGTCCCATCGCCATTGTGGTGGAGCCGCGCTCCAGTCCCCCGCCGACGAGCGCGTCGATCTCCGCGATGCCGCTGCTGATCGCACCGGCCTCGCGGCTGCTCGTGTGCTGACCTGCGCTCAGTCGTGGGAAGACGATCAACCCGCCCTTTTCAATCGTGAAGTCGTGGAAGCCGCCGCGGAACGACACGCCGCGCATCTTCACCACCTGGAGAGTGCGTCTCGTGTTGCCGTATGTCGGCGCCGTGACTCCGAGTGTGATCACCTCCTCGGCGAGACCCTGCACTTCGGAGTCGCCCTTCGCGAGCGTGTGGTCATCGAGTACGAGCGCCGTGATTTGTCTGTCGCGAAAAAGTCCTTCAGAACCAACAGTTGCTTTCGATACCGAAGCGGGCTCTCGGCGAGAAGGCGAATCTCTCCGAGGGAGTCGATCACCACCCGGTCCGGCTGGCGATCATCAATGGCGGCCAGGATTGCTTGAACGGTCTTCGCCAGCTCGACCTCGGATGGCCGAAAGATCGTCGTGTCTGCGGATCTGGCACTTCGAAACTGCTCGTAGACGTCGATGGAGGAGATGTCCCATCGATGGGAGCGCGCCACGCGCTCCAGATCGCGCGCGGAAGCGGACAGAGTCACATAAAGCGCTTTTTCGCCGCGACCCACTCCCTCCAGGAGAAACTGAAATGACAGCGTCGTCTTTCCGGAACCCGGGTCGCCCTGTACGAAGTACATCTGGTGCCTGGGCAGGCCGCCTCGCAGGATTTCATCGAGGCCGGCGATCCCAGTCGGTGCGATTTCGTCCTGCATCCAGCCTCCGGAACCTGCAGGTCTTCAACCGCAAAGCTGCGGGAGGACCCGGAGGGTGGTTGGATCTTACGCCTCCGACTGCTCACCTGCGGCATAAATTCGTCAGTTCCGGCGCCGCTCCGAATCGTGACGCGTTGTCTCTGCGGAATGCCGCGACTGCGAGCCGGATCGCGGTCGTACAACGAAGCGTGAAAGCGAAGCCCTTCCCCGCACGGCTCAGTACTTGCAGGACCGAAGTTGTCTCCCGTCTCAAGATCTACGACTGACCGCGCCTGACGATCGCGTCCGGTTGAAAACCAGGAGCGATCAATGACTGAACCTCTCCACCCGCAACGCTTTCGAAGTACGCCCGCTGCTGGCGACGCAAACCACCCGATCGACGGCCCTTTGCCCGAGACGCGCGGGGCTCCTGAATTCTCGCAGGATCTGTTTGATACGCTCCGCGAACCGCTGCTGATCCTCGACGGCACACTACGGGTTCACGCAGCGAACCGTGCATTCTACGAGGCGTTCCATGTCTCGGCGGCGGACACGGAACACCAACTGATCTACGAGCTCGGGAACGGGCAGTGGAACATCACGGCGCTCCGCACGCTGCTCGAAGACATCGTGCCTGCCAGCTCCGTTTTCAACGACTTCGAGCTCGAGCACGACTTCCCGTCGATCGGACGACGGGTGATGCTCCTCAATGCGCGCAAGCTTCGTCAGGGGCGGCACGAAGAGCTGCTCGTCCTGGCAATGGAAGACGTCACCGATCGACGGCGCGGTGAAGGAGAAATCGCGAAGGCGAAGGAAGCTGCCGAAACGGCAAATCGCGTGAAGAGTCTTTTCCTCGCAAACATGAGCCACGAGCTGCGGACGCCGCTGAACGCGATTCTCGGATACTCGGACATGCTGCTGGAGGAAGTCGCGGAGCTGAACCTGCCGCAGTTCAGCGCGGACCTCTCGAAGATCTCCGCGGCCGGCAAGCATCTGCTCGGACTCATCAACGGGATCCTCGACCTTTCGAAGATCGAGGCAGGCAAGATGGAGCTGCATCTGGAGCGTTTCGAAATCGCGGACCTCATCGACGAGGTGGCGTCGACGATTGCGATCCAGGCCAGGCAGAACGGAAACAGACTCGAAATCCTCTGCCCGCCGGACATTGGCTTCATGGTCGCCGACCTGAGCAAAGTGCGGCAGGGCCTCTTCAACCTCGTTTCGAACGCGGCAAAATTCACGAATGCTGGATCGATCAAGGTCGAAACGGAGCGGCTGGTCATGGACGGTGCGGACTGGATCGTCTTCCGTATCTCCGACACCGGCATCGGACTGACGCCCGATCAGATCGTTCGACTGTTTCAGCCGTTTACGCAGGCCGATGCGTCGACGACGCGAAAGTTCGGCGGCACCGGCCTCGGACTCTCTCTCACGCGGCGCTTCTGCCAGATCATGAGCGGCGACGTCACGGTACACAGCGCGCCGGGCGAAGGCAGTGTATTCAGCATCAAGCTGCCGGCGATCGTGCCTGACCCATCACTGCATGACGGCGAGGAGCGCCGGCGGGTCTCAGCGGTCGTCGACACGAGCGGCGCCGATGACACGTTTTCGCTTCCTGCGCCGGGAACCTGCGTGCTCGTCGTCGACGACGATCCGGTACAGCGCGATCTGATGCAGCGCTACCTCCGGAAAGAGGGTTTCATCGTGCGCACTGCGAGCGGCGGTGTCGAGGGTCTTCGGCTGGCCCGGCAATTCGTCCCCGCGGCGATCACGCTGGACGTAATGATGCCGGACCTGGACGGTTGGAGTGTCCTGGCGGCGCTCAAAGCCGACACAGGGCTGCGTGATGTGCCTGTGATCATGCTGACGATGGTCGACGACCCGGTGCGCGGCTTCGCACTAGGCGCCGCCGACTATGCGACGAAGCCGGTCAACCGCGTGCGGCTGTCGCAGCTCATGAAAAAACATATGAGCCCCGATGCACCCTCTCCCGTCCTCCTCGTCGATGACGACAAGTCCGTCCGCGCCATGACCAGAGCAATCCTGGAAAAGGAGGGGTGGTCGGTTTCCGAAGCTGCAAATGGAGCAGCCGCTCTGAAGAGCATGGAGATCCAGCGTCCGAGCCTGATTTTTTGCGATCTGATCATGCCGGTCATGAACGGGTTCGAGTTTGCCGCGGCAGTGCGGCAGCATCCTGAGTGGTCCTCGATTCCGATCATCGTAATGACTTCACAGGACCTCACCGCCGACGACCGCCGTCAGCTCGATGGGTACGTCGAAGCGATCCTTCAGAAGCAGGGCGCATCGCGGGAGTCGATCCTGCAGCAGGTACGCGACACTCTCACCGACAACCATGCACCGCGGCTGCCGCTGCAGAACGCTCTCAGCGCATGACGACGATCCTGATCGTGGAAGACAACGAGATGAACCGCGACATGCTGTCGCGCCGGCTCGAAAAAAAAGGGTTCCAGATCATCCTGGCCGTCGACGGGCAAGGCGGCATCGACGCGGCGGCCGCACGCAGACCGGATCTCATCCTGATGGACCTGTCTCTCCCCGCAGTCGACGGATGGCAGGCCACGCAGCGGCTCAAAGCTGACGCCGCACTCCGGCAGATCCCGGTGATTGCGCTCAGTGCGCACGCGATGGCCGCCGATCGCGAAAAGGCACTGCGAGCGGGTTGCGACGACTTCGATACGAAACCGATCGACATGCCGCGCCTCATGGCCAAGATCGACGCGCTGCTGACGCGGACGGCGGAGAGAGCCTCGTGACGGTCGTCCCTCAACTGGCGAGGACGAGCGTGACCGCGGACTTGCTCCACGATTTGCGCACACCGCTGAACCAGATCATTGGCTACTCCGACATGCTTTGCGAGGAAGCTGGTTCGGAGCGGGACGGACTGACCGGCGATCTGGAAAAAATCCGCGCGGCCGGCTATCGCATCCTTAGGCTGATCGAGCAGAACTTCACCTCTGTGACTGAGCGCGACCAGTCGGGATCGGCGCGACGCCGGTCGGACGCTGTCCCGGTCGAGTTCGCGGTGGCGGCGACGACACCGGCCGTCGCGCCCGGAATGCTGCTCGTCGTCGATGACGAGGCTACGAACCGGGAGGTCCTCTCGCGACGCCTCACCCGCCAGGGACACACGGTGGTGACGGCGAACAATGGCGATGACGCGCTGGCGGTGATGCTGGAGACGCCGTTCGATCTGGTGCTTCTCGACATCATGATGCCGGACACGGACGGCTACGAAGTGCTCCGGCGACTCAAGTCCGACGATCGCCTTCGGCACATCCCCGTGGTCATGATCTCCGCAGTCGATGAGCTGGACTCCGTCGTTCGTTGTATCGCGGCGGGCGCCGAGGATTACCTCGGCAAGCCCTTCAATCCGACGCTCCTGCAGGCGCGCATCGGCGCCTGTCTCGAGAAAAAACGAAGCCGGGACCGCGAGACGCTGCTGTTCGCCGAGCTGCGGGAAAACTACCAGCGGCTGCAGGAGGCCGAGAAGCACCGCGATGACCTTCGCAACATGATCGTTCACGACCTGCGATCGCCGCTGACGGCCGTCATCGCCGGGGTGGACATGCTCGGCCGGGGCGACGGCCTGGACGATTTGCAACGCGAGATGATCGCGATCGCGGCGGGCGGCGGCCGGACTCTGCTCGGGATGATCAACGATCTGTTGGACGTCGAGAAGATGGAGGCCGGCATGATGGGACTTCGATACGAAGAACTTTCGGCCGCGACGCTGGTTGCGAACGCAATCAGCGAGATTCGCACCCTCGCCGAAGCCAGTGAAACCTCGCTTGTGACGGTGCTCGAAGAGGGACTCGAGCCTTTCGCTGGCGACGCCAACAAGTTGAGCCGGACGCTGGTGAATCTCATCGCCAACGCGATTCGTTTCACACCACGCGGTGCAGTGACGATCACTGCAGGCCCCAGCGACGGACCGTCCGTCCGATTCGCGGTTGCGGACACCGGTCGCGGGATCCCCGGCGACGCGTTCGAGCGCATCTTCGAAAAGTTTGGTCAGGTCGACGCTACGAGCAGGGTCGGCACTGGTCTCGGCCTCGCCTTCTGCAAGCTCGCCGTCGAAGCACACGGCGGTCGCATCACGGTGGAGAGCGCACCCGGCGCAGGCAGTACGTTCACGGTCAGAATACCGCTCGCGCCCCGGGACCGTCACTAACCGCCCCGGTGCGAGCGCGGAAGCCGCCTAGCATACGGAGCGATCTCGCATCTGAACCGCTACGTGTCAGGATGTAATGCAGTTGGTTGATGCGCGCGATCGCGAGCCGGAGATGCGCGCGGACCTTTCTGCTGCCGGCGCGGCGGCGTGCGTTGTGAAGGTCGCGCATCCGTTCGATCGGACGCTGCGGATCTCTGCTAAGTCTCTGAAAGGAAACTGGCTGTGGCGGCTGGACTCGAACCAGCGACCACCGGATTAACAATCCGGCGCTCTACCAACTGAGCTACACCACAGTGCTGCGGGAAAGGTTGCGGATTCTAGCATGGACGGCGCGCAGGCGGGGGAGGGCGTCGGCCATGTCGGCGTGGATGCAGATCGTGTCGAAGGCGATTGGCACGCGGGTGCCGTCGCGGGCGATCACGGCACCCTCGCTGACCAGGAGGGCGGCTTGGGCGGCGGCCTCCTCCACCGTCAGCAGCGAGCCCGCGAGCTTGCGCGACATGAGCGAGCCGTCGGGCTCGTAGCGGCGGTCGGCGAAGGCCTCACGGATGACCGGGACGCCGGCGGCGCGGGCGGCGGCGGCCATCTGCGAATGATCGGGGCAGACGATGGCCAGCCCCTGCAACGCGCTGATCACGACCTCGGCGAGGGGGTAGTCGCGATGCGCATCGTTGTAGAGGGCGCCGTGCGGCTTCACGTGGTGCAACGGGGCGAAGGCGCGCAAAGACTCGATCTGGGAGATGAGGGAGGCGCGGAGCGTGTCGGGCGGGAGGGAGAGAGACACGCGGCCGAAGTTGGCGCGGTCGGGGTACGACGGGTGGGCGCCGAGGCGTACGCCGAGGACTTGCGCGCGCTCGGCGGCCTCGCGCATTGAGGCGGCGTCGCCGATGTGGCCGCCGCAAGCCACGTTCGCGGAGGTGATGAGGGGCCAGATCGCGTCTTCATCCGGCGCGGACTCGCCGAGGTCGGCGCTGATGTCGATCGTTCTCACAGCTCCGCTCCTTTCGTTTCGGGGAGGAGCCAGACCAGCGCCGCGCCGACGAGGAAGAAGAGCGACGAGGCGGCGATGACGACGCCGAGCCCGTAGCGCGAGGCGGCGGCGCCGATGGCCAGCGGGGCAAAGGCGGAGGCGAAGCGGCCGCCGTTGTAGCAGAAGCCCTGCGCCGTGGCCCGGATGCGCGTCGGGAAGAGCTCGGCCAGCATGGCGCCGAACGCGGAGAAGTAGCCGTGGGCGAAGTAGCCGACCAGCGGGCAGAGGACGAGCAGCGCGAGCGTCGTGCGCGCGCCGAAGGCGAAGAGCGGCACGACCAGCGTCGCGGCGATCATGAACAGCGTGAACGCCGGGCGGCGGCCGATGCGGTCGGCGATGTAGCCGAACGTCGTGTAGCCGAGGAAGGCGCCGATCTGGAGGAGGATCACCCAGGTCGCGGATTTCGTCAGCGTCAGGCCCGCGCCACCCTTCTCGATGGGCGACGCGAGGAACGACGGCAGCCATGACGTGAGGCCCCAGTAGGCGATGAGGACGCTGCTGGAGAGCATCGTGGCGATGGCGGTGCGGCGGAGAAACGGAGCGGCAAAGATCTCACTGAAGCGCGACGCCTCGGGCGGGCGGTCGCGCCAGATCGGCGGCTCCTCGACCGTGCGGCGGATGAAGAACGCCGCGGCGGCGGGCAATGCTCCCATGAGGAAGAGCACGCGCCAGCCGAAGCGGTCGAGCATCAGCGCGGAGAGCGCCGCGGCGAAGAGCGCGCCGATGGCCCACCCGGACTGCATCAGGCCCATGGCCTTGCCCCGATGCTCCGCCGGCCAGGTCTCGGCCACGAGCACCGAGCCGCACGACCACTCGCCCCCCATCCCGAAGCCGACCAGGACGCGCCAGGCGACGAGCTGCCACGCCGCGTGCGACGTGGCCAGCCCGGCGGTCGCGCCGGAGTAGAGGAGGATGCTGACGGTCATGGCCCGCACCCGACCGATGCGGTCCGCGATCCGGCCGAAGACCATCCCGCCGACGGCGCTGGCGATGAGGGCGACGGTGGTCAGGCCGCCCATCTGCGCGCTGGTCAGGCCGAACTCCTTCTGGATGGGGAGGAGCGCAAACGTGAACAGCAGAAAGTCCATCGCGTCGAGCATCCAGCCGGCCTGCGCGGCGAAGAGAGCACGCCAGGCGCGGCGCTCGACGTTGGGGAACAGCATGCGCGACAGAGTTTAGCGGATGCGTCTTCACCAGTTCCGGCGCACGGTGTCGTAGTCGAACAAGGCATCGGCGTACGCCTGCTCGAGTCCTGCGGTAAAAGGTATTCATGGACAACGCCGTGGCGCTCGTTCGAGCGTATCTGCAGCTCAATGGCTATTTCACGATCACCGAGTATCCAGTGGTGCGCAAAATCAGCGGCGGGATGATCCGAACGCTGACGGAGGTGGACATGGCCGCATATCATCTACCCGGCGGCGAGCCGGACTTTGCGCCCGATCCCGTGCTGCAGGTTCCGCGAGACAAGGCCGACATGATCATCGGGGAAGTGAAGGAAGGGCGGGCGATGATCAACGAGGCCGCGACCGATCCGGACGTGGTGACCAAGATCCTGCGGCGCTTCGGCCGTTGCAGCGCGGAAGAGGCGAAGGGCTACGCACGGTCCCTCCTCACAAAAGGCCAGGCCGACACGCGTGTAGGACATCAGGTACGGCTCGTGGCCTTCGGAACGTCTTCCGACGAGCCGAGTCCCTATCTGAAGATCATGCTCTCCGACGTCGTCGCGTACGTCGACCGCTACATCTCCGAGAACTGGGAGGTGGTCCGCGCTGCCGGCTCGCGCGATCCGATTTTCGGCGTCATGGTTCTGCTGGCCAAAGCGCGAGCGCACCGGCACTGACGGAGGGCGAGAAATGGATGCGGAACGCGTACAGCGTCACGGGGGCGACTGCACCACCAGGACCGGACGCCGGCTGCGCAGCAACACGCTTTGTGAGACGGAGCCGAGGAGCGCTTTGGCCAGGCCGTAACCGCCGCGCGAGCCGACGCAGATCACGTCCGCACCGAACCGTTCCGCCGAGGCGCTGATCAAGCGCGCCGGATCGTCGCCGGTCAGCACGTTGGTCTGCACCTGGCATCGTCCTGACTGTCCGGCCGCGAGGCGCTCGAGCCGTTCACGGGATTGGTTCCGCTCGTCCTCGCCGGCTGACTCCTCCATGGCGTGCACCAGCAGGACCTCTCCGCCGTCGGGCGTGATGCTGAGCGCATATGCCACCGCGGCATTGCCCAGCGGCGAAAAATCCGTCGCGGCGAGGACGCGCCGGATTTGGGGCGTCGGCAATGCTTCCGCTTCCGTCGTATCAGGGATGCAGACGACGCTGAGCGGTGCGTTGCGCACGACCGCACGCGAGACGGACCTTTCCCACCATTCCCGCCCCTCGGCCCGGCCCCTGCCGACGACGAGCAGGTCCGATCCTTCGTCTTTCGCAACGAGCGAGATCGCTTCGCCTGTGCGGCCCATGTTCGATTGCACGACGATCTTCGTCTCCCCCTCGCCGCGAAGTCGGGACGCCGCGGCGTCGAGCTCGCGGCGGACCACCTCCTCCACCAGCGGGTGCGTACGATCGAGCCGCATGGGCGTTTCGATCGCGAGCCGCTCGTACTCCTCGGGGGGCCACGAGACGTGGGCCAGGGTGAACTGGCAGGGGCCGAGCTGGGTCAGACCGGCAGCCCACTCGACGGCCGGATCGGTGCTCGGCGCGAGCTCCGCCGCCACGGTGACGCGGAGCGGCGTGCGCTCGTGGAGCCAGGAGTCGGCCGGGAAGCGATCGCGCACCACGAGTACCGGCACGTCGCTGCGCGACACGACCGCGTCGCTCGTACTGCCGAGGAGCCAGCTCTTTTCGCGCTGGCCGACCGATCCCAGCACCACCAGGCGCGCGTGCGCGTGCGCGGTCTCCCCGAGCAGCACGTCGGCGGGTGCGCCGGCCCTGACCACGGTCGTCAGCTTCAGTCGCTCGTTTCCGAGGCGGGCCTTCAGATCGGCCATGGCGCGGTCGGCGGACGCTTTCACGTCCTCGAGCATTCTGTCGAGACCGGGCGCCGGCGGCACAGTCACGGGAGCGATCGCGTGGACGATCACGAGGGGCGCGTCGTACTGCGCGGCCAGCAGTGCGGCAACGCGGCATGCATGCTCCGCCACGGTCGAGAAGTCGGTACCGCAGATGATCGTCATCACATCCTCCGTTTCTCTTCGCCTCGCGGTGGTATACCACGACGAGCAACGAATCTCCGTCTGCACGCTTGTTGCTTCGCCGAACGCATGAAGATCGCGATCATCGGAAACGGGAACGTCGGAAGCGCGCTCGAGCGCGGCCTCCGGCGCGGTGGACACGACGTTCGTTCGACGGGCCGGGAGAACGTGCGGGAGACCGCGCAGTTCGGCGAAGTGATCATCCTGGCCGTCCCGTTCGGAGGCGTCGACGACGCGGTGACGACGATGGGTGACGCCGTGAACGGCAAGGTTGTGGTCGACGTCACGAACGCGCTCGACGAGAACATGGGCCTGGCCATCGGCTGCACCACGAGCGGCGCCGAAGAACTGCAGAAGAAAGCGAAGCAGGCCAGGGTCGTCAAAGCATTCAATACGCAGTTCGCAGAGCACATGGACAGCGGCCAGGTGAACGGGCAGACCCTGACCGTGCTCGTTGCGAGCGACGACGACGGCGCGCGCGACACCGTCCTGGCGCTGGCGAAGGACATCGGCTTCGACGCCGTCAGTGCCGGGCCATTGCAGAACGCGCGGTGGCTGGAGACGCTCGGCTACCTGAACATTCAGCTCGGGTACGTCGTCGGGCACGGCACGAAGACCGGCTTCCGTTACGTCCGGTGACCCAGGTCAACGCGATCACTCGTTTCATCGCGGGGTCGTGCCGCTCTGCTGCAACACCTCGTGCACGTACGTCGCTACCGCCGTCACCTCGGCCTCGTCCAGCGGAGCGGGATACAGCTTCGGCATCGTTCCGGTCGGGTTTCTGACGAACGCCGCCAGCTCCGCGACCGTGCGCTTCTTCGACGTCGCGACTCCCTGCTCCCCTCTCGCGCCATGACACGCGGCGCAGAAGCCTGCAAACACCATCTCGCCCCGCACCACCGGCGGCTGCTTCGAGACCAGTCCCCGCCCATTCGCCTCGGGAAGCGCAACGGTGTAGAGAGCGGTCTCGGGCGCGTCCAGCGCCATGATCGTGACCTTCGGGCTGCCTTTCGTGTCGAACGTGCCGCGCGACACGTTGCCCGAAGTGAAGGCCACGTATTGCCTCCCGCGAACCGTATACGTCACCACACCGCCGGCAATGCTGCCGTCGGCACGGTACCGGAACAGCTCGTTGCCATTCGCCGAGTCGAAGGCGAAGAAGTTGCCGTCGATGTCTCCGGTGAACACGATGCCGCCGGCCGTGGGCGTGACGCCGGCCACCATCGGATGCGTCATCTTCTTTTTCCAGCGCACGCTTCCGTCGTTGCCGTTGACCGCATGGATCCATCCCGTGGCCTGCTCCAGAGGGTCCGGCTTGAAGCCGGTGCCCATGTAGAGTTGCCCGGCGATGTACTCCTGCGCGCCCGAGGTGAAGGTGGCGCACCAATCGACGGAGCCGACGTAGAGCGTCTGCGAGGTGGGATCGAAGGCGGGTCCGTTCCACTCCACACCGCCCAGGACGCCGGGGCAGGCGCGGATGCCTTCGGGCGTGGGAGCCTTGTCGGCGTTCAGGATCGTGGTGATCGGAATCTTGAACGCAGGCGCGTGCGTGGTTCGGTCGACGCCGGCCAGCATTCCTTCCTTGCCCGCGACGGCGACACGGCGTTGGCCGGCGGAGGTGGTGTAGAGCGCGGGCGCGGCGCTCATGTCCCAGTCGTACCCGTCGTTCGCCACGGTCTGGTACCACCACTTCAGCGCGCCGGTACGCGCGTCGAGCACGATCACGGAATTGGTGAAGAGGTTGTCGCCCGGCCGGACGGCGGGGTTGAGATCGGGAGCGGGATTGCCGACGGGCACGAAGAGCTCACCCGTGGCGGCATCGAGCGTATATGAGGTCCACATCGCACCGCCGCCGCGGTGCGCGGTCTCCGGAATCTTCCACGTTTCCGCACCGCGCTCGTTGCCGACGGGAATCGTGTAGAACTTCCATCGCTGCTTTCCGGTGGCGGCGTCGAAAGCCATCATGGCGCCGCGGATGCCCCAGTCGCCGCCCGCGAGGCCGATGAACACCATGCCCTCCCAGGCAATCGGCGCACTGCTGAGAAATTCTCCGACGCTGCCGTTCGCCACCTGTTGCTCCCAGACGACCTTGCCGTCGGCAGCATTGAGCGCAACCAGTCTTCCGCCGGGGCTTCCGCGATAGACGCGCCCGTCGAGATACGCCACCCCGCGGTTGATCGGGAACGGATCGTCTTTCCGCGCGGGGTCGAGGTACCGCCAGATCGGCGAACAGGTGGCCGCGTTCATAGCGACCGTCGTGTGTGCGGTGGTGAGGAACATCGTCTCGCCGATGACCACGGGGCCGGTCTGGAAGCCTCCCTCTTCTCCCATCCCGAACTCGCATACCGGCCGAAGGCGCGACACGGTGGCCGCGGTGATCTCCTTCAGCGGCGAGTACCTCTGGCCGTCGAGCGTCCGGTTGTAGCTCGGCCAGCCGTCCTCGGCGCCCGCGGCCTGTCGCGCCTCATGCGGTTGCGCCTGTCGTTCCGGCGTCGCATTCCGGTTGCAGCCAGACAGGAGAAGAATGGAAAAAAACAGTGACCATGGCCTCGTCGTCATGAGAGCCCCTCGTCACGGGCGGAGCGGGCGTGCATCGTCTACGCGCCGCCTGGCGTGACGCTCGCCTGCAAGTTTGCAGCCGGTATACGGCTCTATGACCTCGACTCGAGGACTCGGCTGACTCCGGACGTGCACAGATTCTTCGGGCACGGTCATCGCACGTCCGGCGACCGACGAGAGGCCAATGTTCGCCTTCTTCCGAACCGTCGTCGAGGTCGCCGCTCCCCTGTTCGTGATCTCTGCGATGCTCAATGTCGGCCTGACGCAGAAGTTGTCGGAGGTCGTTGCGCACCTGAAGGACCATTCGTTCGTCCTCCGGATGCTGCTCGCCAATTTCGTGCTCGCGCCGCTGCTGATGATCGCGGCGCTCACGTTCACGTCGTTCGATCCCGCCGTTCGAGATGGACTGCTCATTTTCAGTCTCGCCGCGGGCGCCCCGTTTCTCATCAAGCTCACCCAGACCGCGGACCACAGCATCGCGCTCGGCGCCGCGGTCATGATCCTTCTCATTGCGACGACCGCGATTTATGTCCCGATCGTCTTGCCGCTGGTCATGTTCGGCGTCGCCGTCGACGGATTGGTGATCGCGAAAACACTGGCCGTCCAGATGCTCCTTCCGATCGCCATGGGCATGCTGGCCGTTCGCTTTCTCCCCCGCAGTATGCGAACGATTCAGCCGTTCGTCGGGAAACTGGCCAACATCACCTTGTACGTTCTTCTCGCCGCAACGCTGATCGGCTATTTCCCGAACATGATGGCGATCGCCGGCTCCGGCGCGATTCTGCTGGGCTTGCTGTTCGTCGGGGCCGCATTCGGCATCGGCTACTGGATGGGCCGCGGAAAAGACCACCTCGAGGACGTGGGAGGGCTCGGCACCGCGCAGCGCAATACTGCCGCAGGCGTGCTCATCGCCACGCAGAATTTCGATGACCCGAACGTTCTCGTCATTCTGGCGATCACGAATGCGCTCGGGATCGTGATGTTGCTGCTCATCGCGAAAAGACTGAGTCGCGACAAC